>JAFADI010000262.1 GCA_023424965.1 Bacillota bacterium | reverse complement strand
ACATGGACTGCAGCATGAAGTTCAACTTGTTTTCCAGGCTGCTCCCCAAAAGGGTCAAATGCCGTTCATTTGAAGGAAGGGACCCTTGAGAGGCGATGAATTGACTCTTGCCGATGACCAGGGATTGCTGAAGAACCAAAAAAAGCTGGTGGATGTTGCTTGAAAGCATGTTCAGTTCCAGCGGAACAGGGTTGCATACCATGGTGATGCAACGGCCGGCCCGGGACAAATTCGAAAATAAAGCAGTTGAAATAGCTTGAATCTGCAGGGGCGCCATTGAAGAAAAAAGGACAATGGCCTCGTTTTCATCCTTCCCGTTTAATACCCAGAACCTGTTGAAGCCGTACTGTGGAATAAGGGCTTCGATGTCCGGAGACTTCAGGAAGGAGCAATCCTGAATGAGAAAGCTTTTGCTGTTGCGCCCGGGCAGCGAACCATTCCGGATGACCAGGGCATAAAAATGGTTGTAGTTCAAATGCTCCCGATAAAAGCTCTCATTAAAGGCGTTTAGCTGGAGCAGGTTTTGAAGGAATTCCATCTCCTTTTCACGGTATATTTTGTCCAGCTTGACGGAAAGGTGGTTAAGCAGCTCGGACATCTTTGGCCGTTCAATGGGCTTTAGCAGATAGTCCACGACACCGGTTTTCAATGCTTCCTTCGCATAATTAAAATCCGCATACCCGCTGATAATCACCGTCAAAATTTCAGGATACAGGAGGTTCAATTTTTTAATGAGAGTGAGACCGTCCATGACAGGCATCTTTATATCCGTGAAAACGATGTCGGGCCGGAGGGATGCAATTTTTTCAAGGGCGATGGAACCGTTTTTGGCTTCCGCCACAACTGCAAAATTATCCGAGCAGTTTTCCAGCGCACGCTTGACGTTTCTGATAATGGGGGGTTCGTCATCCACGATCATCACTTTATACATTGGTGTTTTCCTCCTTCAACGTATTCCCTGGAATGGGCCCGCCCAGCAAAATCGATGCCCCTCCGCCTTCGAGATTTGTTATTTCAAACAGGATGTCCTTGCCATACAACAGCAGCAATCTTGTATAGGAGCTGATTAACCCCATTCCGCCAATGGACAGCTCAATAGTTTGCTCACTTGAAAAAACCAGCTGAGTAAAACTCCTGATTTTGTCCTTGAGATTTTTTAGGGTATCCGGATCAAAGCCGGAACCATTGTCCTTGATGACAATCTGCCAGGTATCTTCCGTCAGCGTCCCTGCAACATCAATTTTCATTGTGTGGGAACAATTTTCAAAGCCGTGGGAAATGGAATTCTCCACAAGAGGCTGCACCGTAAGTTTAGGGAGCGGTATGTCCAGCATGCGTTCATCCATTTCAATGGTGTACTCCAATTCGTGCTCATAGCGGGTTTTCATCAAACTCAGGTAGTTGGACAAATGCTCTGTTTCCTCCCGGATACTTGCATGGGCCTTTTTGGAGGAGGTGGAGTACCGGAGCATATTGGCAAGGCTGCAGCAGGCGGCGGCCATTTCATCCGGTTTTGCTTCTTCTCCCATGTTTGCAAGCACATTCAGCATGTTGTACAGAAAATGCGGATTAATCTGTGCCTGAAGGGCGTCAAACTGCGCCTTGGACTGCAGGGCGCGGGATTGGAATTCGTGCTCGATGGCTTGATTGAGGCGCGTGCGCATCTTTTGGAAAGCGGTATTCAAGGCCCGGATTTCGTCGTTTTCATGGTGTACAGGCATTTTCTCGGGCAGGGTATCCATGGTGATGGCTTCCATTGTCGTCTTCAACTGCTTTAAAGGATTTGTGAGCTGCTTGGAGAACAGGTAGAAGAAAAACAATGTGAGAAAAATAATCCCTGACCCCAGCAGGATGGTAATATTCCGAACCACCGTCAGGGCACCGAACAGTTGCTTCTTATTCTGGATGACCATGACCGTCCAGCCGGTATAATCCGAGTGCTCATAGCTTATGAACTCCGCGGTGCCGGCAGGCGACTGCGATTCGATGGTCGACAGGTTTTTATTTGCTTTTACAATATCGTTGTAATGGATAATTTCAGGTCCATTTACATTGGTGTTGGCAAAGACCAGCTTTCCCTGGTCATTGATGATCATCACCTTCAGAGCGGTGTCTCCCTTGATGTCACAAATATCCTTCAGCTTTTGGGCGTCCTGCTGAATCTCCATAAAGCCCACTTCATTGCCCGGGTTGCGGATTAACCTGACCAGGGAAAATACATTTTTCTGCGTTTTGCCGGACCAATTGTCCACAGAGGGAAGGAGCAAAAGCTTATTCCCGTTCCTTTTCCTGGCCTCTTCAATCCACGCAAGGCTGCGGATTTTACCATCGATATCGGTGCTTTTATCCAGATTGTCATAAGGGATGCTGGAAAAAAAGTCCCCCCTGGAATTAAAAACGCTGACCCTGTACACATTGTCCTTGTAGATGGCTTTTACCTTATACATCAATGCATTGTTCAAGATCCGCAGGTCGTTTGATTCCTGGGTTCTGCTGTTGGCCAGATCCGTCAAGGCGTTGATGAAATCTTCATCCGACATCACGCTGATAGACATTTTATCCATTTCGTTGACGGCTAAATCCAGCTGTTGGGAGGTTTTGAAAACAACCTGATTTAAGCTGCTCTCGGAATTTTTTTCAAACAGGTTGGCATTGTAGAGATAAAAGCCGGTACAGAGCGCCAGCAGCAAAAATATTGTAAAGAAGGAATAGCGCAGCATCAATCTTCTTTGAAAGTTCATTTTACTGTACAAGCTATCCTCACCTCGATTGTCCCCGATAATAAACAACTTATATGATAAATACTACTATGGAATATTGAAAAAATCAAATTGTATAATATACATTCCCTGTACTGCTTTGTGCATTTAATGTTAGCGTGTGAAGTAGTATCATTGAATCACGGAGTACTCCCAGAGGATGAAAATTACAATTTTGAGAAGAAGGAAGGAATAAGAATGAAGGTTAGCATAAAACGTTCAATAACATTATTTATTGCAGTAATGATGGTTTTATCCCTCCTTGCAGGCTGTGGAACAGCCACTGAAAAGCCGGCTCCCGATACGAAAGCGGCGGATGATACAAAAGCTGCGGACGACACAAAAGCGGCACCGAAAACAATTAAAATACTGACGGTCAGCAACTGGTGGTTCAAAGGCCACGACGCTTTTGCAGAGCTGGCTGCACAGAAGACAGGAATCAAGATTGATCTGGAGAAGCTTCCGGACGAACAGGGTGTAACCGTCATAAAGACAAGACTTGCAACCAATGAGGTTCCTGACATTCTTGGCTACTATGCAGGTGCAAACCTGAAGTCGATTAATCCTGAACAGCAGTTCATCGACCTTTCCGACCAGCCCTGGGCGAAAGACATCGTGGAGGCGGAAAAAAATGTTATCTCAGTCAACGGCAAGCTTTATGGCAGCCCCAGCGGAACGCTGAACATGGGCGGCGTAGTTTACAATAAAAAAATCTACAACGAGTTGGGCCTGAAAATTCCTACCACCTGGCAGGAACTGCTTGACAACTGCGAAAAAATCAAGGCTGCAGGCAAGGTGCCTTTTGCCTATACCTTCAAGGAAAACTGGACGGCTCAGCTCCTGAACCTTTGCAGCTGGTACTCCGTTGAAAAGAATCACCCCGATGCGGCGAATCTCATCAACACAAACAAGCTTCACATGGCGGATATCCCCGAATATGTGGCCGGCTTCGCAAAGCTGAACGAACTCAGGGAGAAGGGCTATGTCAACAAGGATTTTACAGCCCTTTCCTTTGACAACGGACAAAAAATGATCGCCAACGGCGATGCGGCAATGTATTTCATGGGGAGCTGGATCGTAGATACGTTAAGCGCCAATTACCCGGATAAAATGGGTGATCTGGGAGGCTTTGCCCTTCCGACGGAAAATGGGGACAACGGAGTGACCATATGGGCCTCCGGCGGCTGGTACATTCCAAAGAGTGCCAAGAATCCCGATGCATCAAAAGAATGGCTTGCTTTCTGGGCAACTCCGGAAGGTCAGGCGGCATATTATAACACGCAGAAAACAACGGGTACCCCTGCATTTAAAACCGCCAGCGCCGGGGACACCTATGATATCGTAAAGGATTTCAAAAAGTATGTGGATGAGGGGAAAGCCGCAATGGCGCTTGAGTTCCAGGTTGACCTCTCCCTTTCAAACGATTTGCCGATGATTTGTGTTGCCGCAGGTACAGGTCAGAAAACACCGGAGCAGGCAGCGAAGGATGTGGACGCCGCACTTGCCAAGAGTGCAAAAGATCTAAAGCTTCCGGGCTGGTAACAACTTTCTTAACTTGAAACAAACCACGATTGGTCTTGGACGCAAAATCCGAGGCCAATCATGGTTTATAGGAGAAAAAGATATGACAAAACAGACAAAAAGCTTTTATTCTTACAATTATTTAATTCCAGGCGCAATTTTATATATGATTTTCTTCATCCTGCCCACGCTGGTGTCCTTCTACTACAGCCTCACGGACTGGAACCTTATAAAGGCAAACTTTGTGGGCCTGGACAATTTTAAAACCATTATAACCAATCCGGACTTGAACATCGGGTTTAAAAATACCGCCATTTTTACGGTGCTGACCCTGACCTTCAAGGTGATCTTCGGCTTGCTCCTCGCTTTATTGGTAAATTCAGGCCTCAAGACACAGAATTTTTTAAGGGGCGTCTTCTTTTTCCCGGTCATATTGAGTGCGGTTGCAGTGGGACTGATGTTTACAAGCCTGTATTATCCCACCCACGGGTTGATCAACACCCTCCTGACGCTTGCCGGGCTGGGGGCCTTTGCGCCCGATTGGCTGGGGGACCCCAAGGTGGTTATGTACGCCGTCAGCTTTGTGGATATATGGAAAGGCGCAGGGTACGATATGGTCATTATCCTTGCAGGCTTGCAGTCGGTACCGAAGGACTACTATGAAGCCGTTTCCATCGACGGGGGAAACAAGTGGCAGAGCTTTCGCAACATTACGCTGCCGATGATACGGCCGGCAATCAATTCCTGCATTATTCTAAACCTCATCGGAGCCATCCGGATGTTTGACATCATACAGGTCACCACAAAGGGCGGACCGGGATTTGCGTCCCAGGTGATAGGAACGATTATCTACAGGGAATTTGCGGATGGGTATTTCGGCATCGCTACAGCTGCAGGCGTCCTTCTCTTTATCCTGATTTCCGTGATTGTATTTCCAGTCCAACTCATACTTTCGAAAAGGGAGGTTGAAATGTAGCATGAAGGGAGAAAAAATTTATAAAATCCTTTTGGAAGGGATTGGACTGTTGTTGTCGCTGGTTGTCCTGGTGCCGGTGTATTTTGTCGTCATAAATTCCTTCAAAACGCCCAATGAGGCGGCGGACATGATGATTACCTGGCCTTCCAAATTTCAAATCTTCGAGAACTACAGGGCGGTTTATGTGGAGGGGCATATTTTAAGAGCGCTTATCAACAGCAGTATCATCACTGGAGCCTCCGTCGCCTTGATTATTATTTTAGCCTCTCTTACGGGGTATGTATTGCAAAGAAGAAAGGACCGGTATACCAACTTTTTGAATTTTATGGTTTTGGCCGGGTTGATTGTCCCGCCGGCCATGGTACCCACCTATTGGGTGTTAAAGCTTTTGCATGTGAACGGTACGGTGCTGTCGGTTATCCTGATGGAGGCTGTTCTGGGTTTTTCCTTCTCCGTCCTGATATACAAGGGCTTTTTCACGACCATCCCCAGGGAAATTGACGAAGCGGCTCTGGTTGACGGCTGCGGAGGCTTGCGGTTGTTTTACACCATCATCTTTCCGCTGCTCAAGCCGGTAACAACCACCATTGCCGTCATCCAGTGCATTAGCATCTGGAATGACTTTAATATCCCCATGTATTTTCTCAGCAGCTCAAGCAACACCACACTGCCGATCACTGTTTTCCTGTTTTTCGGGAAGTACCTTTCAAACTGGAATCTTGTCTTTGCCGACGTGGTCATCATTGCCATTCCGGTGACCATCGTATACCTGCTGGCGCAGAAATACATCATCGACGGTATGACCGCCGGGTCGCTCAAGGGGTAATCACCAGCGAGAATGCCGGCGGATTATAAAATTTTAGAAGGTGGGGGAATTGTGTTGGAAACAATGGAAGGAAAGAAATTGCTGTCACAGTCGAAATGGATTTGGCCGGAGCACCGGCTGTATGATCTTCATAACACCTATGCACATTTTCGGAAGGATTTTACGCTGCCATCGGAAATGGGGGAAGCGATTCTATATATCACGGCGGATGAGAGCTACCGGTTGTGGATAAACGGGAAATATGTCACCCGTGGGCCTGCCCGGGGGTATCAGGCCAAGTGGCCCTATGACCGGGTGGATATTTCCGGGTATCTCCATGCAGGCCATAACTTTATTTGTGTGGAGGCATATAATCCGGGGGTGAGTACCTATAAGTACCTATCCCAGATGTCGGCAGGCTTTTTGTGCGCTGCGGACCTGGGGGAGATGAAGCTGAGGAGCGACAGAACCTGGCTTGCACGCCTGGACAGGGCCCACAAGAGGGACACGGCGCTGTACTCGCGGCAGTTGAATTTCCAGGAACACGTGGATGGGGCCAGGGATGACCGCTCGTGGATCACCTCCGCCACACCGCCGGAAGGGTGGCTGGTGCCGGAGGAATCGGTATTTGGTGCCATGCCCTGGCATGATGTGGAAGAGAGAGGCATTCCACAGCTGAGAGAGCAGAGAAGAAGCCCTGTAAAGCTGGTATCCACCACAGAAATGGAGATTGGGGAAGGCTACAGGGAGTGGAGAAATATTGTACAGGGCCTGAACCAGGCCTTTAAAAATGCGGTATGGAAAGAGGGGAGGGACCGGCCGGAGGATAAGGAATTGTGCGGGGTTGAGCTGGAGGCCGCCGGAAAAGGCAGGTACCGGGCTGCTGTACTGGACATGGGGGAAACGGTGGTAGGGCCCTCCAGCCTGACGGTAAAAGGCGGAAGGCCGGGAGAGGTACTGGATATTTTTTTCTGTGAGGCGCTGAATAAAGATTTAAGTCCCGTCATCCCTTTCCCCGCGTTGTGTGAAGCCTCCATGGCCAACCGGCTGATTCTGGCAGGGGAGAACACCGCCTTTGATTTTTATCAGATGTTGGGGTTCAGGTACATCACCCTGGTGGCCCATGAAAATACCGGAGCGTTGGACATTCAGCTGGAGGTGGCGGATACGGGGTATCCCTACCAGATGAAAGGCGAGTTCAAATGCTCTGACGAAACGCTCAATGATATCTGGCGGATTTGCCGGCGCACGGAGCAGGTATGCTCCCAGGACGCCTATGTGGATACGCCGTGGAGGGAACAGGCCCAATGGTGGGGGGATGCCAGGATTCAATTCTGGAACACCATGGCCATGGATGGGGATGTAAGGCTCTTTAAAAGGGGGATACGCTCCCTGGCCGTTCAAAAGGTCCCCAACGGATTAACCTACGGACATGCGCCCACCATGGCACACATGTGTGTATGCCCCGATTTTTCACTGGTGTGGGTCATAACGATTTTTGACTACTATTGGCAAACGGGGGATTTGACGCTGTTTGAGGAACAGCTTGCGCGGGTGAGGGAGGTTCTGTCCTATTTCAGGGAGGAAGCTCCCAGATACCGGAGACTCCTCAGCAACGATCCCAGGTACTGGGTGTTTCTGGACTGGGCGGAGCTGGACAAAACCGGTACGCCCACCCTCTATACCCTGTGGTACCTCCTGGCCCTGCAAAAATTCTCGGAGCTGTTGAAGCTGACGGGCAGACAGCAGGAAGCTGCGGAAGCAGCCGGAGAAGCGTCGGAATTGCAGAAGCTGCTGGAACGTGAAACCTTCCACGAGGGAAAGGGACTCTTCTGCGACGGCTTTGACGAAAAAGGGGTTTTGTCGGAGAAATACTCCGTGCAGTCCCAGGTATTTGCCCTGCTGCTGGGGATGAAACCGGAGTTCCATGAGAATATGCTGGAACGGCGGATTTTGCCCTTCCTCCGGGGAGAAAAACTGGAGGAGGCAGTTCCGTCCGCCTACTGGACCAGTTATGTCCTGACGGCCGTCAGGGAAAAGGGCTATGAAAAGGAAGCCATCGACTATATCCGCCGGATGTGGGCGCCGATGATTCCATTCAGTACCACCGCGGAGGTGTTTGACACCGGTACGGCGCTGGCCACCGAGGCGGGAGTCTTTGACACGCAAAAAGGCTTTACGTCGCTGAGCCACGCCTGGAGTGCCCATCCCTTATTTCACCTGATGAATCTATTGGGAGGGGTGGTACAGGATTCCGCCGCCTGGGGCTCCATCACCTACAAGCCCTATTTTGATGCAAGGCTCAGCCATGTGCATATAAAAATGCCCTGCCCGCAAGGGAGCATTGAGAGCTCCTGGGAGCGGAAAGACAATGGGATTTCCGTCCGGCTTAAGCTGCCTGAAGGCGTGAGCGCGAAAGTCCTCCTTCCGGGGTATGAAGCGGAGGTAACGAGAAGCTTTGAGGGCGTAGTGACGGAATGATTTAAAATTGAAGCTTTGTTTTTTTGCATGGATGCATGACGATCCAAACG
>JAFADI010000245.1 GCA_023424965.1 Bacillota bacterium | reverse complement strand
AGGTAATCGAGGAGGGTCTGGGTATCCTCGGGCTCATAGGCAATAATTTCGATTTCGTCTATTTTTGCTTCGGTGAACATTTTTGTCAACATAATATATTGACAGAGCTGGGACTTGAGGTTCAACCTGTCGCCTTCAGAGGTTATGAGCTCTACCTTACCCTTGCATTTATTCAGTACATCAAAAAATTTAGTTACATCACTGATATTTTTTACCTTCATTTGATTTCCCCCTAACGAAATAAGAATTAATTGTCCCATGAACAATAATCACTATAATTATATAATATATTTAGTCATTATGGTAGATTTTCAAACAAATAATTTGTGTAAAATGTATATTAAAAAATAGGGAGAACTGCAAATCTCCCTATAAAACTCCAACCATCAGGAACGGTGCTCTACAAGATCAATGGTTCCAAGTACGATGTGGGCCAGGCCGAAGCCTGCCACGCCCCAGGAAATCATCGGGGCTACGGGTCTTAATGCGATACCGGCGGCAGTGACCACCGTACCCAGTACTGTGGGGATCATTCCTTCACGGACTCTCATAAAAACAACCTCCCTCATTTTTGAGTTTGGAATTATTTTTTACAATTTGTTAATAAATTAATCACTTTTCAATCACAATATGGACACATACTTAGTTTATTATTAGGTATTTACAAAATTTATTATACTTTCAGTACATAATAAAATGTTATAATGAGTGCAGTTTTTTAATTTTAAAGCATCAGGTAAAGGTAAGCGGCATGAGGAGAACCGGAAAGAAAACATATATAAGCGGGAAGAAACGTAAAAAGTTGATTTTTAAGCGCATAAGGTTTGTTTTCATCCTTGGGGTTCTGGTCTGCCTCGCATGGAACTTCAATGATATCACCGCGGGGATATGGGCAAAAATAAACATATGGCCCCAGACGACCCAGGACGATGCAACAAAAGGTGTGCAGGAAAGTGATATAACCAAAGTGGATTCGGCAGTTAGAGGGCTTTCGGCGGAAGAAAATGAAAAAAGGACCGCCGGAATAAAAAATCAGTTGACGGAGTATTTGAAAAGTTGCAAAGGGAAGTACGGAATATACTACTATAATCTGGAGACCATGGAGGAATTCGGAATCAACCAGAATGTGGAGTTTACGGCGGCCAGTACTGTAAAAGTTCCGCTTAATCTGTACCTTTGCGAGAAAATACTGGCGGAACAGATCGATCCCCAGGCAAAAGTTACTTACAAGAAGGCGGATTATGAAGAGGGAACGGGGATTATACAGTATGAGGAGTTTGGCAAATCCTATACCATCCAGGAATTATCCAGGCTGTCCATCGTAAACAGTGACAACGTGGCAACCAATATGCTCATCCGGTATCTGGGCCTGTCGGCGCTGAAGCAATATATGAGGCAGGTGGGCGGCGTTGTGGTGGACGAGGAAAAGAACATATCCAGCCCGGAGGATATGGGACTTTATATGAAAAAGGTTTACGAGCTTTACCAAAGCGGAAGTGAACCGGGAAGCACATTAATGAATAATCTGATGACGACCGAATTTAAGGACCGGATTCCCGCCCTGCTGCCAAAGACAGTCAAGGTCGCACATAAAATAGGAACTCAGCTGGCCGTTGTCAATGATGTGGGAATCGTATTTGCGGAAAAACCCTACATTATTTCAATTATGTCGACGGATGTGGCGGAGGATGAGGCGGTCAACGTGGTGGCCAACATATCAAAAAAGGTATATGATTTTGCGAATGCAGGTATGTGAGGAGGGGAAGCGTATGCCTGAAGGAAAGATACTGGTGGCGGACGACGAGTCCCGCATGAGGAAATTGGTTTGTGACTTTTTAAAAAAAGAAGGATTCAATATACTGGAAGCAGAAGATGGTAAAAAATCTCTGGAATTGTTTAATTCCGAACAGGGAATCGATCTAATTATTCTCGATGTAATGATGCCTGAAATGGATGGCTGGAGCGTATGCAGGGAGGTGCGCAAAAAGTCCCACGTGCCCATTATCATGCTCACGGCCCGGGGGGAGGAAGCCGACGAGGTTTTTGGATTTGAGATTGGGGCCGATGAGTATATATCCAAGCCTTTCAGTCCCATCATTCTTGTTGCAAGAGTGCACGCCCTGCTGAGGCGCTCACAAAATGCCAAAAAATCCGTTAAGACATATGCCGGATTGGTTATTGACGCGGTAGGGCACTCCGTGAGTATCGACGGAAAAAGTATCGACCTGTGCCCAAAGGAATTTGAACTGCTGGCGTATCTGGCAGAAAACGAGGGCATCGCCCTGTCGAGAGAACAAATTCTCAACTCTGTCTGGGACTTTGACTATTTTGGGGACGCGAGAACGGTGGATACCCATATAAAAAAGCTAAGGCTTAAGCTGGAAGAGAAGGGTGAATATATTCATACCATCCGGGGCCTGGGCTACAAGTTCGAGGTAAAAGCCTGAAAGAGGGGGATTATGAAGTTTTCAATAAGACTTAAACTTTTTTCCATATTCAGTGGTCTGATACTTTTCTTTGTGGTCATGTCCTGGCTGATGAACAGCCTATTCCTGGACACTTATTATTATTTCAATAAAGAAAGCAGCCTGAAAGAAATCTATCATAATGTAAACAGCATCTATGCCGGAGACCCTGACGAAATTTCCCTGGAGCTTGAAAAAATCGAGCAGAATAAAAACTGCCACATCATCATTCAAGACAGGGCTTTTAATACAAAATACACAACCTTTTTCAGCCGCAGGGACTCAAAGCCGAAAAACGCAAACAAAAATTCCCACGCCGAGGTGGCCAGCTCACCGGAATATATCATCCGGGCAAAGGCGGACAGAATTCTGGAAAATAAAATGTTTATTGAAAATATAAAGGATGCCAGGCTGAACTCAAATTTTATCCGGTTGTACTCGACACTCAATAACGGAGACTACATATTTTTAAGCACCCCTGCGGCAGCAATCAGGGAAAGTGCAGTCATCGCAAATAAATTCTTTTTCTTCACAGGACTTGTGACAATTCTGGCGGGAAGCATTGTCGTGCTTTTCATCACCCGGAGGTTTACAAAACCCATCCTGGAGCTGAGTGAAATAGCCCAGAGGATGGCGGTACTGGATTTCAGCAGAAAATATTTGTCCGACTCAGGCGACGAAATCGGACAGCTGGGAGACAGCATAAACTCCCTCTCAAAACAACTGGAGAAATCCATATTTGAATTGAAGGAAGCAAATCAAAGGCTGAAAGAGGATATTGAAAAAGAGAGAAAAATCGATGAAATGAGAAAAGAATTTATTTCAAATGTATCCCACGAGCTAAAAACGCCTATCGCCTTGATTCAGGGATATGCAGAGGGGCTTAAGGTCAATGTGAATGAGGATGAGGAGAACAAGAACTTTTACTGCGACGTAATTACCGATGAGGCCCGGAATATGAACCGGCTGGTCAAACAGCTTCTGGAACTGTCACAGCTTGAATCCGGTGAATTTCCACTGGACAGGACCGACATCGACGTCACTTCCCTGGTTGAACAGGTACTCCGGAGGAATGATTTGATCATAAAGAGCAAAGGGATCAATGTCACGGTGGAAAAAGAAGGGGATTTGACGGCAAATGCAGATTATTACATGGCGGAGCAGGTGCTGGTAAATTATTTTAATAATGCGGTAAACCATCTGGACGACAGGAAGATTATCCGGATCACCATAGCAAAGAAGGATGATAAAGTGGTCATATCCCTGTTTAATTCAGGCAGGCATATTCCCGAGGAGAGCCTGGAAAAAATCTGGACCAGTTTTTACAAAGTTGACAAGGCAAGAACCAGGTACTATGGGGGAACAGGCCTGGGGCTGTCCATCGTCAAGGCCGCCCAGCAGCAGCATGGCAACAGCTGCGGCGTCAGGAACGTGGAAGGTGGAGTGGAATTCTGGTTTGACCTGGACCGGACATAACAAAAAATTAATTTTTTGTTCACAAAATAAACACATTTAATTTCTACAATGATTAAATAGGGACAATAGCGTTGAAAGGGGTATGAAGCTTGAAAAAATTAATGTCAAACAAAGCAATCAGGAATTCGCTTATCGTACTGATTGCCATAGGCCTGTGCGCCGGAGCATTTTTTACATATAAAAATGTATTTGCAGCCGCCAACGGGAAAAACGGTGTGACAGAATCAACGGCAACAGTGGTGCGGGGGGATCTGGAGGTTACCATATCGGGAACGGGCACTGTCCAGCCGATTTCCAGATATGACATTGTGCCGCTGGTAAAAGGGAAGATTCTTGAAGCGCCCTTTGAAGAAGGAGCCAGCATAAAAGAGGGGGATCTTTTGTACAGGATCGACGACAGTGATCTTTCCTTCAATATTTCCAAATCCCAAAACGGCATTGAGAAACTGAGGATCAACAACCAGCAATCGGTTGAAAGCCTGAACAATCTTGTTGTGACGGCGCCGGTGGAAGGACGCCTTACCAATTTCACCATCAAGCAGGGGGATCAGGTGAGTAGTTCCAAAATCGGCGATATCATTAACGACAGGAAGGTCATTGCCACCATTCCCTTCGTAAAACCCATCGTAGACAATATAAAGGTAGGGCAGAAGGCCACTATACAGGCGGTGAGCGAGTGGGCCTCGGCAGAAGGCACCGTGAAATCGGTGAGCAGTGCGGGAACCTATTCTTTAGATGGTTCCGTAGCTTATAATGTGGAAATTGAATTTGAAAATACGGGAACATTTGTCATAGAAGATACGACCACCAATGTTTCCCAGGTGTCGGGAAGTGAAGTCAGAACTGGGACTGCTGACGTGAAAGCCACGGAAATAAGGGGAACGGTCCACACTTCTTCAGGAGATGCTACAAGCTATTATACCGGGAAGCTGAGTTATTTCAGCAGCATGTCGGTTTCGGCCCAATCCTCGGGGAAGGTCAAGCAGGTTTATGTGAAGAACAATGAATGGGTCAAGGCGGGGCAAAAAATCCTG
>JAFADI010000225.1 GCA_023424965.1 Bacillota bacterium | reverse complement strand
GCCATGATTCCATCCCCAGAGCCCATGACCAGGGGCGTATCCTTTGAAAGCCCCAGAGGGGTTTCGAACTCAGGCCTGAATCCTTTTAGCACATGGGTGCATTCAACTACCTCGCTTAAATTATCTTTGGTAATTCCCAGAAGATCATGAATAATATCCTCATCCCATTTTTGCAGATTGATATTGTAAAAACCCTGGCAGGATGCAAGGGTGCGGTCGACGGCAAACCTCCCGTACAGTCTGTAGATGATGTATTCCTTTATGGTTATGAACCTGTGGGCAGCCCGGAACAGTTCAGGCTCGTTTCTTTTAAACCAGAGCACCTTGCTCAAAGGATACATGGGGTGCTGAACCCTGCAGCCCGTCCTTTTATACAGATCGCCGATGTCAAAGCTGCGGGCTATATAATCCGCTTCCGCCGCCGCCCTGGTATCGGCCCAGGTCATCAGCCCCGTCATGGGCCTGCCCTTTCCGTCCACCAGCATCAGGCTGTGCATATGACAGCTCATTCCGATACCGGCAATGCAGTTTCTCTGCACTCCCGACTCCCTGACGCATTTTCCCGTTATCGCCAATACGGACTCAAACACAAGCTCCGGATCAAGTTCCGCCCTGCCGTCCCCGGTGGCGGTCAGCGAGCATTCAACACTCTCACTGTGCCTGGGCACACCGTCTGTATCAAAAAGCACCGCCCTGATACTTGATGTGCCTATATCTATGCTGAGAAACAAGTCTTCCATGGTTGGCCTCCAAAATTTCTACAGGTCGCTTAGACTTGAATATTTTCTTAATGCAGACTTTACTGCATCCTTTCCCGAAATAAATTCTTTGAAACAATTTTCAACCTTTTTCCCAAGCCATATCATAAAGGCTTTTTGCGGTAGACAATTTGAATCATATTCCCTTCAGGGTCATAGAAAAACAGCATCTCCGTCTCTTTATCCGGAGAAACGGACTTGCGGATTATACCGATGTTTTCTTTTTCAAGCCGCGCTTCTATCCCGTCGAAGGATTCCACGGAAAAAGCGATGTGCCTGAAGCCGCAGATATTTTCACAGGCGGGCTTTTCTCCCGATTCCGCGTCCATAAACTCCAGAAGCATTCCATTGGACGCCTTGATGAAGGTGGTTTCCTTTCCGTCCATATATACGGCGCTAAAACCGAACATTTTCCGGTACCAGGCCTGCAGTTTCTCTCTTTCCAGGGCAAAAACAGCCACATGCTCTATTTGGGGATTGGATGCGATAGTTCCGTTACTCATGATTTTATCCTTTCAACAAAGTTTTTAATAGTAAGATAATCATAAAGAATGCTTGTGACATATTCCATAGAATAATCCGACGTTTCTGTTCATTTATCAGTAAAGCCTTTTGTCTAATTATTAAACAATCATACCGGATTATTTCATTACATCTGCCCTGCCCGTTTTCTATAATATTGAATATCATCGTTACAATTTTTCGAAAAATGTAAGGACGACAGTCTCATATCCTGACAAATCCAATAAGGAGGATTCATCATGAAAACAGCTTTTTTAGAAGCTAACCACTGGCATCTGCGGGCCCATTCCGAAGCCCTGAAAAAAAGCACCGAGGTAAAATTGGTAGGCTTATCGGGCAAAGGCATGCTTCCGGAAAAATATTCGGCGGAGATGGAGGCCCCGCTATATGACGATTATAATGAACTTCTGGACAAAGAAGCGCCTGACTTTGTCTACATTTTCGGCACCTGCAGGCAGGCCCCGTCCATTATCAAAAATGTTGTGGAAAGAGGCATCCCCTTCATCGCCGAAAAGCCCTGCGCCATAGAAAGTGAATCCCTTCTGCCTCTCATCGAAGAAATAAAAAAGAAGAAAATAGTAAATTCCGTGCCCCTGGGCAGAAGGTTTTCTCCTGTAATAACGCGTTACCTGGATGTGGCAAGGGAGTCCGCCCAAAAAGGCCAGCTGCATTTCGTTTTCAGGTATATCACCGGATCTCCTTTCAGATACCCTGATCTGGGCTGCGCCTGGGGCATAGACCCGGTGGAGGCGGGTGGAGGCTGCCTGATGAATCTTGGACATCATTACGTTGACCTGGTCAGGTATGTGACCCAGGATGAGATCGCCAGCGTAAAAGCCGTTATCCACGACAACATCTGGGATACCAGGGTCGACGACTATGCTTCCTTGCTGCTGCAAACCAAAAAAGGCTCTACCGCAACAATAGAGGTTGGGTTTACAAATCCCTCGGAGCCCTATGAACTCTATAACATGACGGGCAAGGGCTTCTATATTGCAGGAGAACCCACAAAGGAGATTGTCTGCCACCGCGACGGAGTCCCTGTGGAGAGGTTTGAGTTTCCAAGGAGCGACTACTATGAAGAGTGTCTTCATGATATGGTGCTTTCGGTAAAAGGCCTCAAGGAGCCCTTGATAAGCCTGGAGGACCAGTGTGAAAACCTGAGGATCGTCAATCTTGCCTATAAGGACGCCGAACACCGTTGAGGCGGAAGTGCTTTATACATTTCAATAAATTTATACGGAGGTTTTAAAATGTCAAAAGTCAGATTAGCAGTGATAGGACTCAATTTTGGAAAAACCCATGTGCGCAACATCCTTTCGGGGCAGGTCGGCGGTGAGCTGGTGGCTGTCTGCGACCTTATCGAAAGCTACCGGAGCTACGCAGAGGAGTGCAATGTAAACTTCTACACCGACTACAAGGAAATGCTGGAGAAAGAAAAGCCGGACGGAGTTATCGTAGCAGTACCTCCCCATGTACACGCAGAGCTTTCCATCTACTGCCTGGAGCAGGGAGTCAATACGCTGGTTGAAAAGCCCATTTCCAACAGCCTTGAGGAGACGGACAAGCTGCTGGCAGCAGCCGCAAAAAGCAGCGCCAAGCTGCTGGTAGGCCACCAGCACAGGTTTGATCCCGGTGTGGAGCTTGCAAAGAAAAGCATTCAGTCAGAACAAATCGGCTCCTTAATCGGCTTCCATCTATATGGCGTTTATGCCAAAGCACCTGCCTATTTCAAGGAGGACTGGCGCAATGTGCGCATAACCGGAGGCGGCCCCCTTACAAGCAACGGGATCCATGACATCGACAGGATCCGCTATATCTGCGGAGACATAGACACCGTAACCGCATTGATGGGCAATACCTACCGCGGCTACGAGGTTGAAGACACCATGGCGGTCAGCATAAAATGCAAGAACGGGGTGGTGGGTACCTATTACATCTCCGACTGCAACTATCCCCTGACGGAATTCACCGATTCCTATTATGCTTCCAGGGCATCCGTCCGGTTTAACTGTTCCTCCATGTATCCGACGGAGGGGCGCCATACCTTTGAAATGTCCAAGCTGGACGACGCGAGCCCCGCATACTATTTGCGGGAAAGGGAAGTTAAAACTACAATCATTCCGGCACATAACAATCATCTCAATGAGGTTGAGCACTTCACCAGGGTGATCAAAGGCCTGGAAGAGCCCAGAACCACCGGCGAGGATGCCAAGAAAACCCTTCAGGCACTGCTGGCGGTCATTGAATCTGCGGAAAAGCAGCAGACCATCAAACTGGACTGACAGGTGCTACATACCGGCCCTTTGCATACCGGCGGCCCTTTTCCACGCCGCCGGCATTCAATGGGAATTTTTATTTGGAGAGCGAACAGGAAGGAGAACTAAAATGGATAAAATACGATGGGGTATTATCGGCTGTGGAGATGTAACGGAGGTAAAGAGCGGCCCGGGCTTCCAGAAAGCCGGGAATTCGGAACTGGTGGCGGTAATGCGCAGGAACGGGGAGCTGGCAAAGGACTATGCCAGACGCCATAACGTGCCTAAATGGTATGACAATGCCGACGCACTTATTGGAGACCCGGAGGTGGACGCGGTCTACATCGCCACACCTCCCGCATACCATATGGAATATGCCTTAAAATGCGCCCGGGCCCGGAAACCCGCCTATGTGGAAAAACCCATGGCCCTCTCCTACAAAGACTGTGTGGCCATGCTGGATACCTTCAAAAAACTGGATGTACCTCTATTTGTAGCTTATTACAGGAGGAGCCTTGAATACTTTATCAAAGTAAAAGAGCTTGTAGATAACGGAGCCATCGGAGATATACGGTTTGTGACCATTGTGCAGTACCAGACGCCTCTTGTGGAGGACGGTTCGGGCAAGGACGCCCTGCCCTGGAGGATAAAGCCAGAAATATCGGGCGGCGGACTTTTTTACGACGTGGCACCTCATACCCTTGATATACTGGACTATATCCTGGGGCCCCTAAAGAGTATTTCCGGTTTCTCCTCAAACCAGGCAAAGCTTTACGGTGCGAGCGACATGGTTTCCGCAACCATGGAATTTGCCTCCGGTGTCCACGGGACGGGAAACTGGTGCTTCAGCTCCTTTAAGAATTACGACCTGAATGAAATTGTGGGCAGCAAAGGGAAAATATCCTTTTCCACTTTCGGCTTTACTCCCGTTACCCTTGAAACCCGTGAAGACACAAAGGAATTCAGCTTTCAGAATCCTCCCCACATACAGCAGCCCCTGATCCAGCGTGTGGTCGATGAACTGAGGGGAACAGGAAAAGCTCCCGGTAACGGCATAAGTGCCGCCAGAACAAACTGGGCTTTGGAGCAGATTTCCACCTGGAAGGACTAAGACTGTAAAAATATTATGTAAAGTGGAGGAAAGGGCTTTCGTTATGCTATAATTTATTTATTACCCATATATTATGGCAGATCATAATGGATGTGAGATTATGCTCAAAAAATTCTTTTTAAACCTCAAAATTAACAGGAAGCTCTTTTTAATACTGATCCTGGGTGCCTTCGTTTTCAGCACCCTGGGCATGTCCGCCCTTCAACTGACATTTTACATTTATAATATGGAGCTCAGCAGCAATGTGGAGAAGGTACTCAACATGTATTCCGTCAACATCGAAAATAAATTGAATGAAATAAGCAATCTTTCCTATACCATTTTAAAAGACAAGCAAATGCAGCAGAACCTGCAGGTGCTTAAAAAAAAAGAATCCTCCTATAAAGAATTTGTGGCTTCCAGCAATATCAACAGCATGCTTGAAGCATGGTACAACTCCATGAACAAGCTTCTGCTGTCCATACAGATATTCGACGCCCACGGGACCGAGTATTCCAGAGGGGTGGGACTGAAGGAATTTGTGCTGGAGAAGGACAAGCTGAAGGAGATCATCGAAAAGGCCCGGCTTCTTTCAGGGGGAAACGTGTGGGTTGAACCCACGGGAAATGACGACTCCATCATCCTGGCCAGAACCATACGGATGATTGACAATCTCGATCTGGGTACCCTGGGGACTCTGATCATAAGGGTCGACCCCAAAGAACTCATAAAAATGTACAGTGATTTTTTGCCCCAATACGATTCAAGCATTTATATCATTTCTTCCAGGAAAGTAATCCTTGGCGAGGATAAAAACTTCGATTTCAACCGCCTTCTGCCTTTTATGGACAAGAATGAAGGATATTTCATTACCGACATCCACCAAAAAAAGGACCTGGTCTTTTATCGAAAATCCGTGGACACGGATTGGATTTTTATAAACATCGTCCCCTATGAGTCCGTCTACGAAAAGATTCTGGCCGTCAGAATCATTGTCATATTGGCCTATATAGGCGTTCTTGTTGTTCTTATTTTCCTGGGCTTCAAGTTTACCCGGAGCATAACCAAGCCCATTGAGAAGCTGACGGACGAAATGAAGATTGTTGAAAGCGGCAACTTTGAGGGCACATCCCTTATGGAATCGGACAGTGAGGGCAGAAAGGACGAAATCGGACAGCTCCACCATGATTTTAGAATTATGTTAAGAGAAATAAATTCTCTTATCAGGGAAAACTACATCAAGCAGATACAGGTCAAGGAGTTTGAATACAAAGCTCTTCAGGCCCAGATAAACCCTCACTTCCTTTACAACACCCTGGATTCGGTAAACTGGCTTGCCAAGGTCAACGACCAGCAGCAGATCGCGGTAATGGTCAAATCTCTCGGGGACCTGCTGAGAAATTCAATCAGCAAAAAGGACCCTGTCATTCCCATAAGAGAGGAATTGAAGATCCTGGACGACTATACCACCATACAGAAAATCAGATATGAGGAACGTCTGGATATTGAAATCAGCATAGGAGAAGAGATCCTGGACTGCCTTATTTCCAAGCTGACCCTTCAGCCCATCGTTGAAAATTCAATCAATTACGGGCTTGAAAAAAATCCCGGCCTGTGCAGAATAACCATCCGGGCAAGAAATTTAAATGATAAAATCGAGATAAGCCTGACGGATAACGGCCCCGGCATCAATCCGGAGATACTTGAATCCTTGAGAAAAGGTGAAATTCAATCCAGGGGCTCCGGTATCGGTTTAAAGAACATCAGTGACAGGATAAAGCTGCTTTTCGGAGAGGCTTATGGCCTGGAAGTAGACAGTGTGGAGAATGAAGGCACAACGGTGAGAGTTATCATCCCTGCCAGAAATGCCCTTTAATACGTTTAAAAGCGCCTTCCCCCAGCTTCAAGGCTTAATTTGAGGGGAAGGCGCTTTTTTGCGCTTATGCTGCAACATCATTCCGCTGCATTTTCAATCTCCGAAAGTATATTTTTTAATGCTCCCACCGCCAGTGAAAATTGGCCGGGTCCGTCCAGGCTTCCGTCTTCCCTGGCATTTCCCCCGGGATTGAGCTCCAGCGCTTCAAAGCCTTTAAAGGCGGCCAGGTGGGGCTCGAAAGTGAGTATTCCTTCATACCCCCGGCTGTAAAGCCTGGTGAGGATTTCCTTCACCCTCCCGTCCCCGTATCCTGCGGGTACAACACTGTGGTCCTTGTACAGCGCATCCTTTATGTGCATGTGCACCACATACTTTTCAAGCAGTTCAAAGCCCTCCGGATAGGTCTTTGCGTCGCATTGAACAAAGTTTGCAGGGTCGAAGGCAGCCCTGAAATAGTCACAGTTCATGGCCTCGAGGATGTCCAGGCATCTTTCGGGAATGTCCCCGTAAATATCCTTTTCATTCTCGTGGAGAAGGACAATACCGCTCCCCTTTGCCGCCTCAATGAAGCCGGACAGTCTTTGCAGCACCTGCTCCCTGTGCTTTGCCGGCTCGTCTCCCCTGGGAATAAAGAAACTGAACATTCTTACATAGGAGGTCTCAAGAATACGTGCTATTTCGAGGGTATGCCTGAAAAGCTCAAGATGGGGTTCAAAATCATCCGTGATCAGGATTTTCCCTATGGGTGAGCCCACCGCCGAAATTTTGAAGCCTCTTGCATCCAGCGCTTTTTTTATTTCTTTCACTTCCTCGAGGGTATGCTGGACAATGTTTCTGCCGTTTACACCCCTTATCTCGATGTATTTTATACCATACTGGTCAAGGACATCCATCTGGGTTTTTAAATCCTCGTCAATTTCGTCTGAAAACGCACTCAAAATATATTTGTTCAAAGCTCACACCTCTTTTGTCATATAGTTAGACTGATTGTTTTCCCCTTTGCGGCAGATTCAATTACGGCAAGCAGCGCCTGCAGGGACCTTCTCCCGTCTTCCCCCGTACACACGGGCTCTTCCAGCCCTTTCACCACCCGGATGAAATGCTGCATCTCTGCTAGGTGATTGTCCTGTACGGGATGTACTACGGAATTTGTTTTTCTTTCCCTCAAATGGTACTGCTCACCCGTATCGCCCAGTGAAATCTCGTCGACGGCATGTCCTGCCACCGTCTGGTAGAAAGATGAGCAGGTAAACCGGAAGGAGGCTCCCGAGGTATAGTAAAAGTCTGTGAACTCACTTGCAGGATAACCGCAGTCGGATATAAAATAAGTTCCCACGGCTCCATTCCTGCACTTTATGCTCACCGCGGCCGTATCCTCCACCTCAAACCCCCGGCAGGCATTGGACATCAGCGCCGTCACCGTTTCTATCTCTCCGCAGAGATAGCGTATCCTGTCGATGTCATGGATTCCGTTGCTGGTAACGGGACCTCCTCCGGACATGCGCATGCGCCGCCATTGGTCTTTAAAGTATCCCTGGGGCTTTGCATAAACTCCGAAAACATGAAACCCTATCAGTTTATTCTCCGCCCCCGGCTGAATCCTGTCCTTTACGGACCGCACTCCCGGGTCGAACCTGTGCTGGTGTCCCACAAGCATCTTGACCCCCCGCCGGTTGACGGCTTCCACCAGGGCATCCGCCTCCTGCAGGGTATAGGAGACGGGTTTCTCCATAAGTATATGGACACCTCTTTCGGCGCAATATTCCCCCACCTCCCTGTGCAAATGGGGAGGCAGGGCTATGACAACGCCGTCAGGCTTTTCCCTGCACAGCGTTTCTTTATAATCCGTGTAAAATTTAATCCTATTTTCTTCGGCATAAGGCCTGTGAATTTCACTGATGTCGCATAGGGCGGCCAATTCCACCCCGGACTTCTGGGATAAAATGTTTTTTACATGCACCTTTCCCATGTTAAGGCCTATAACCGCCAAGCGTGTATTTCCCATAACTCCTCCAAGCGAATTTTATGTATATATAACCTGCATGCCCGTCCTAGCCTTTCAGGCCGGTGAGGCTGATTCCTTCAACCATATATTTCTGAGAGAAAAGGAATAGTATGAAGACGGGAAGTAAAGACAAGGTGGACATTGCAAATACGGCGCCCCAGTTTGTTACCGTTGAAGGATCCGTAAAGAGCCTTAATGCCAGGGATACCGTATATTTCTCCGGGGACTGTATGAACAGCAAAGGCCCGAAGAAGTCCTGCCAGCTCCAGTAAAAGGAAAACACGATGGAAGTCGTAATGGCAGGCTTTATCAGCGGCAATATGATTCTGTAGAAGATGGAATATTTGTTGCAGCCGTCAATTTTAGCCGATTCATCCAATTCTATGGGTATTCCCTGTATGAACTGCATCATAAGGAATATGAAAAAGGGATAGCCGAATAAAGCGGGTACGATAAGAGGTTTAAAAGAGTTTATCCAGCCCAGTTTGCTGAATATGACATACTGGGGTACAATCAGTACCTGCTGGGGCAGCATCAGGGTGACGATCATGCATGAAAACCAGAGTCTCGAACCTTTGAACCTTATCCTGGAAAAGCCATAGGCGGCGATGGCAGAGGCCGCAACCTGCCCTGCCACGGTGGCAATGGTAACGACAAAGGAATTTTTGAAGAAAACCGCAAAGGAATTAGCCCCGAAGCCTCTCCACCCTTCCAGGTAATTGTTGAAGTTTACACCCTCGGAAAAGGCGAAAAGGGAACTGTCCACGATACTGGAGGCAGAGGTAAAGGATTTCAGTATCATCCACAATACGGGATATATCATTACAAAGCATATGGCCAATATACAGATGTGGTATACTGCAGATTTTATTGTTCTTTTGGAGCCGTCCACCTACCAATTCCCCCTCGACTCGTAATAAATGCTTTTTGATGAAACCTTGAATATGATTACCGTAAGTATTCCTATGATCGCCAGGAGAACCCAGGCCAGCGCACAGCCATAGCCCATGTCGTTGAACTTGAAGGTCTTCTGGAATATGTAGAGCATGTAAAGCAGGGTACTGTCAAAGGGTCCGCCCTCCGTAATGATGTAGCTTTCCGTAAAAGCCCTGAAACCCGTGATGGTCTGCATGATAAGATTGAAAAGCATTACCGGCGCCAGCATTGGAAGAGTGATTCTGAAAAACTTGCCAAGGACCCCCGCCCCATCCATGTCCGCCGCTTCATAATAGCTTGCGGGTATTTGCTTCAGTCCCGCAAGGAATATAAGCATGGGGGACCCGAACTGCCAGACGGCCAGGAGTATAATGGTCCAGATTGCCGTATTGGGCTCACCCAGCCAGCCGATCCCCCTGTCGATTATGCCCAGGGATATAAGCAGGCTGTTGAACACCCCGTCCACCCCGAACATTCTCCTCCATATGACCGCAATGGCCACGCTGCCGCCGATAATTGAAGGGACATAGAACAGTGCCCTGTAAACCCCCAGGAACCTGTGCTTTCCGGCCAGCAGCAGTGCAACAAGCAAAGCAAATACCAGTCTTATGGGAACATGGAGGAACACATAGCCGAAAGTCACATAAAGAGCCTTCCAGAATCTCCTGTCATTAAAAAGCATGTCCTGATAATTTTGCAGTCCTATCCAGCTTGGAGGACTTAACAGGTCATACCGGGTAAATGAAAAGAACAGTGAAGATAATATGGGCAGCAGCGTAAAGGCAAAAAAACCGATCAGCCACGGAGCAATAAAAATATATCCCGAAACATTGTCATTATCTCTTATTCGTTTTAGCATTGCCGTCATTATGAATATTTTCTCCTTTCAGGACAGGTCCTGACGGGATTCCCCGGAGGGAATCCCGTCAAAACTCTGGCAAATCAAACCTGCTATCCTTTCTTGAGTATTGCCGCAGCTTCCTCCCTGAATCTTTTCGCCGCTTCTTCAACGGTTATTCTTTCGTACAAAAGCTCCTGCTCAATGTTCTTCAAAGATGAAAGTACTTCGGTGTGTCCTCCGGGTTCCGGAGCATCAATGGGACTGCTGTTTTTCGTGACCATTTCCATGAATTCGAACTGCAGCTTGTTTGCGTCGGACATCAAAGGCATCAGTGCTTCTCTGACCTTGCTTGAGGATGGAACCCCTCTTTCGGCCGCCAGAACCTTGTTGGCTTCTACATCGTTAATAAAGTAGCTTATGAACTTGACGGCTTCCTCGGGATATTTGGTCCCGCCTGCCACCGTGAAGTAATGCGCGGCTTTCACAAAAAGTCCCGATCTTACCTCATTTTTGCCTTTGGGATACACTGCCAGGCCAAGAGGCCGCTTTGCAAACTTGGTAATTTCCTCTATGCTGCTGGAGTGCTTCACATAACCCGACATGGCGGATTTCCCGCTGACAAGCAGGTCGTCTTCCACACCCTTTACCTCCATCCTCACGGAAGGAAGAGGAAGTGCGCCGGCTTTGGTAAGATCAAGGTCCATCTTAAAAAAGTCTATAAAATATTTGTCGTCGTCATAGCCCAGCGCTTTCCCGTCGGGAGTGTAGAAGGAAACTCCATTCTGCCGCAGATAATAGGCAAAGCCTTCGTACAATTCACCCGGCATGGAACCCGCACCGTAGATTCCCAGTTTATTTTTTATGGCAAGGCATTTGTCCGCAAAATCCTGCCATGTCCAGTTTTCATCCGGAGGCGCCACTCCCGCCTTTTCAAACAAAGCCGGGTCGTACATCATGGCCCTTGAATTTATTGCCAGATTAACTCCGTACAACTTTCCTCCCACACGTCCTGACTCGTTTGTGGCTTCATCTACATCGCTTAAATTCAAAACGCCTTTTGAAGCATAGTCATCCAGCGGGAGCAGCAGATTCCTGTTTACATACTGCGATATATACATGTAGTCATGCTGAAGAATGTCGGGAAGGTTGTTGGCGGCCGCCTGTGAAGCGAGCTTATCCCAATAATCCGCGAAGCTGCTGTACTCAGGCTCGAATTTTACATTCGGGTTCAGCTGTGAATACATATCCAGCACTTTCAGAGTTCCGTCATTCCTTAGCTGGGTACCCCACCATGAAATCCTCAGTTTGAGGTTTTGTCCGGAAGTACCGGATTGCTCTGTCTGGGTGACCTTATCTGTTTCTCCTTCTTGTCCGCCGCTACATCCCGTAAAGGCGACAGTAAACACAAAAACTGCTGTTAGCAAGAATGCGACAAAACGCTTCATAATCAATTTTCCTCCCTAAATATAACTCATCGTCTGTTTTCAAGGCATCTTTCCTGATTTCAAACTGACTGAACGGGGATTGAAAATCACCTCCACAATATGGATTTACAAAGATTCTTATAGAACGCCTTTGCAATAACCCCATGCGAATTAGGAACCTGTTATGGCGGGCTGCCATAATAAGTTTACATAATTTTCAAAAGGCATTACATAAAATATGCCTGAAACGGGATACCGGTCTCCAGATCAAACAGTTGCTTGATGTATACATCATATAGCAGATTAATTTATGGGGTAATCAAATAACCAGACATATTTGTTTAATTTTTTGACATGATGGACAGAGGGAACCTAACTATATACTTTTTTGTATTCAGAGGGGGAATACCCTGTTATCTTTTTAAATACCTGGCTAAAGTACTGGGGATTATTCCCATAGCCTACCTGCTCCGCAATTTCATAGATCTTAATGTCGGCCTGCAGGTCGATCAGTTCCTTGACTTTGGCAATTCTTCTGTTAAGGAGGTAATTGGAATAGCTCTGACCGGTCTTCTTCTTAAAAAGCTTTCCCAGGTAATCAACATTGATATACAGAATTTTTTGGGCAAGCCATGAAAGAGAAAGGTCCTCATTGCTGATATTGTCTTCGGTATACTCAATCACTGTTTTGATGATGCTGTTATGCTTCTTTATATTGGTTTCATAATTTTGTCCTGCGATCTCCTTTGCCTCCGCAAGGATAAAATCACAAATCTGGTTAAGGCTGTCAAACTGTTGAAATTGTATGGTCTTGTTTATGTCATTATTTATTCTGGCGGGGTCCGCCTGGCGTAAGACTGCCATATACAACTCAAGGCAATAGGTCTTTGTGACATCGATGCCCAGCTTCATGGTCCGGATTTTGCTGAAAAAACCGTCTATCTGGGTTTCAACATCCGATAAATTGCCACTTTTGACCGTTAGTGATATCTGCTCATAGCTGAAGGTGGCATCATTTTCGCTGACGGCCTGCATAATGTCGTCCTTTGTGATGATACCGCCTTCCAGCAGATAAAAGCTGTACTCCAGATATCTTTTCACTTCCTTGTACAGAAAAGGAGCGCATTCAAAATCGCCCTCCTCACTGATGGAGGCGGTCAATTGCGTATTGTAGAAAACATAAAATTCCTGCCTTACCCGTTTGACAAATCCCACCAGTTCATTAAAGTCAACAGGCTTGACCATGATAAGCACATAGTCTTCAATAATCGTACTGAAGATGATCCGGTCCTTTAAAATTCCTTCGGACACACCTTTTAAAACAAACTTTTCTTCAAACCCGAATTTCTCTCCGAATTTGAACAGGACCATCCGGATCCTTTCAATATTGAGGTCAAGAAGCTTCAGGGTATTCAGCTTCTCCCCGTCTTTATAGGACCTGTCCATGATGCATTCTCTAAGGAACTGTTCTTTCACCTGGGGTATTACGTGATCCAGATTCTGCTTTATTTTTTTTAAAACGTCTTCCCTCTGGCGTTTCTGTTCTATTTCCTCGATGACTTTTTTCAAAACATCGGTTATTTCACTTTCATTGCTGGGCTTCAGCAGGTAATATTTTACTCCCGACTGCATGGCCTTGCTGGCGAATTTAAACTCTCCATAGCCTGACAATATGACAAATTCGATGTTGGGATACTTGTTCCTTACCGCCTCAATCAGCTGCAGCCCGTCCATTCCCGGCATTTTGACATCGGTAATAATGGCATCGGGAGACTGCTCCTCTGTGAGCGAATAGGCCTCCAGCCCATCCCTGGCCTGTATCAACTGGATCCCAAGCTTTTCCCATTCCACCATCTTTTTTATTCCTTCTCTGATAATCCTTTCATCATCTGCCAATAAAAATTTGTACACAGCCTACACCCCTTTTTATTGAATATGAGGACTCCCAAGAAGCCCGAGAACCCAACCTGAAGTTCAAAGACCAGCCGTTCAAGCCAACAAGATACACAGATTCAAATATATTGTGTTTTCATGGAAAGATGCCCGCAAACTCAGCAGTTAGCTGCCTGTACTGCTGTCAAATCATATAAGTCTACATAAATTTTCTATGAGTTTACATGCTCATCATAGCATTAATAACTCAATTTTGCTACTCTTCTGGAGAATTTAAATGTCTTTCAATGCATATTCATGCAGAAGGCTGCCAGGGTCCCACCTTCATTTTGAGGGGGGTGGAGGTGATGCCATCCCTTGTGCTTTGCTCCCCCGCCGCTTCAAACCCAAGTTTTTTGTATGCTTCCACCGCATAAGGAGATGAGTTCACCGTTATTTCGCAAAGCTCAGGCTTTTCACGGATACACCTTTCCAGGGCCTTTGCAAAAAGCCCCCTTGCAATCCCCCTCCCATGGTAGGCTTTGTCCACAAAGAGCAGGCTCACATGGCTGAAGTCCCTCATGGATACCACTCCCACAAGCTTTTCTCCCTCAAAGCATCCTGCCATATAAATTTTGCCGCTTTGAAGGGAGTTTTCAAGCTCTTCAACCCGTATTACCTTCTTAAAGGTTTCAACGCCCTCGCCGGAGTACCCCGGTCCCACAAATTCCGAAAAGACCTTCCATATCAGTCCTGCGGCCTCCGTTAGATTGCTGCTTTCCAGTTCCCTGTATTCCATACTTCATCCCCCTCTCCAATTCCATTTTTTGATTTTTCATTATACTATAATTCCCTTTCATGGGCAAGCGCGGAGCGGTTGCCTGCAAAGGGCGAAAAAGAAGGAGGGTATCCATGACGGATACCCTCCTTCTTTTTTGTCCTGCCTCCCGGCAGCATGTATTTGTGCTCTTATTGGATTTGCTCTCACAAAAGCCTACAGAAGGTCTACTTCTTTCAGCACCTTGACCAGTTCGGCCTTTTCGGCTTCCGTCGCCGTATCCAGAGGCATTCTCGGCTTGCCCACCTTAATGCCGCTTACCAGCTCCACCGCAACCCGCAGCACCGGGTTGGGGTGGATTCTTCCATTGATGCCGAACACCTTGCAGAGGCGGTAGACCTGCCTGTTGATTTCCAGCGCTTCTTCCACCTTTCCTTCCTCATACAGGGTGAATACCTTCTTGATCCTGTCGCCCATCAGCAGGGAGCCTCCGCTCACAACGCCCAGCGCCGCCTGGGACAGGGTGGGCATGATCATGATGTCGTCACCGTTGTAGATGAGAAAACCGGGATTGATCTCTTTTGTTGCAAAGTAATAATCGGTAACCTGCACAGGATTGATGCCCGCCTCATCCTTGATGCCTATGATCCGTTTGCTGGCTGCCGCCAGTCTTGCCACAGTGGCAGGCTCGATGTTGACTCCGGTAAAGATGGGGATATTGTACAGCAGAATATCCGCTTCCGTTTCGTTCAAAATCCGCATATAGTGCGCGTAGATGGCTTCCTGCGTAGGCTTGCAGTAGTAGGGCGCAACCACCATAACGGTTTTGATGCCCGCTTTCACCGCTGCGTTGGTCAGCGCCACCGCTTCCCTGGTGGACGCCGCCCCTGTGCCTGCAATAATGGGGTATTTGCCGTCTACAGCCCTCACTGCCGTCTCAAAGAGCTTTACCCTTTCTTCATAGGTCAGGGTGTTAAACTCACCGGTGGTCCCCGATACGACCACCGTATCCAGGAACCCCCTGTCCATGGCATACCTGATCAGCTTTTCATAAGTATCGTAGTCTACCTCCTCGGTTTCTTTAAACGGTGTGATAAAGGGCAGCAGCACCCTGCCAAATTTCTCCCACTTCTTCATAATGAATGACTCCTTTCGCCTTTTGTCTGGTTTTATTCCCCTCCGACTCCCTCACGGGGCCTTCAGGGTTGATAAGCTTCGTGTCCGTATGGAATTGTTTCACTCCACTGCCGCAAGCGCTTCGGCAATGCTCTTCTTTTCCTCCAAAGAAGCGTCCGAGAGGGGGCTGCAGGCAATTCCCACCGCTCTTCCCCGCTGGTTCAGGGCCTCTTTCAATCTTCTGGGGAACTGGGACCCGGTAAGTTTGTTCCAGACGGGATAAATCTTATCCTGCAGCTCCAATGCGGTCTTGCGGTCCCCGGCCAGGACGGCGTTCCATATTTTCACCGAATACTCGGGGAAAAGGGTGAGTATGGCCGCAATGGCTCCGTCGGCCCCCAGATCGAAGGTGGAATAGAGCATATCGTCCGTGGCGGCATAGATGTACGCTTTATGCCCGCAGTTGACCTTCATGTCGTAGAAGGCCTGTATCCCGCCGACACTCTGTTTGATGCCCAGGATGTTGGGAATGTCCGCAATCCTGTGGAAGAGGCCGGTGGAAATGGCATTCTGGGGAACCACGTTGTAGATGATGATGGGAAGGCCGACGTCCTCGGAAATCCTGTCGTAGTATTCATAATTACCGTTATCGTCGGTCCCGCCCAGGTATTGAATGGGGGTGACCATGAGGGCATCCGCGCCTGCTTTTTTCGCCTTCAGGCCGGTGGCGACGGCATCCCTGGTGGAATGCCTGATAATGCCTGCCACCACGGGGATCTTTTTCGTGTTTTCCTCCTGCAGGATCTCGATCATCCGGACGAGCTCATCCTCGTGAATAAGGTTTCCTTCTCCCGTACTTCCTCCGGGGCTTATTCCATGGACTCCCGCATTCAGCAGATAACGGGCTTCTCTGCGGAAGACCTCTTCATCCAGTTTTTCAACCCTGTCAAAAGGGGTGATAATGGGGGATATGATCCCCCTGAACCTTTCTCTCTTCATATTTTTCTCCATTCAGACTTCTACCTCCAGTTTTCATTCCATGACATCATATTGTCTGACGTCAAATTTCAATATTTATCCCTTCCGAATTCCATCTTTTTGTCAGTTCACTATTTTAAAGAACATTTCACTCTTCCGGATTCAAAGCAGCGCTCCCTGCCGGACAAGCAGGTGTTGAAGTTTTTGAACATCCATATCCGCCGGTCTGGCCTTTTCCAGCGCACATACCGCTGCCGCCGTTCCCGCCGACTGCCCCATGGCCAGGCAGGTTGCCGTTATCCTGACCGAGCCGATTCCTTCATGGGAAGCGGACAGGCATCTGCCCGCCATCAGGACATTGTCTATTCCCGCAGGAACCATGGACCGCAGGGGAATGTCATAGGCCTTCACAACGCTTTTATACTCCAGGCTGTCGCTGTCGGGCTGATGAATGTCGATGGGAAATGCGCCCCTGGCTACTACGTCCTGGAAGGCCGCGTGCTGCACGATATCGCTTTCCGACAGCATGTAAAGTCCCCGGATCCTTCTGGTTTCCCTTATTCCGATCACGCCGGTGCTGATGATATAGGCCTTTTCAAAACCCGGGACTTCCTTTTTGAAGTAACTGACCAACTGGTGGGCCTGTTTTACCGTCGTTCTCTGGGCGCGGGTCACATCGCTCCCGTCTGTCCCGTCGCCGGGTGCCCTGGTATAGTTTATGACCAGCTCGCCCGGCCTCGCGGAGGTCATCACGTGGATTTCTTTTCTCTTCAAAGAAAGGAAGCCTTCTTCAAAGCCTTTGTCCAGGACTTCTCCAAAGCCCCACAAATGTACCGGAGATGCTTCGCTCAACATCTCAGGGTCTACGCCGAACTTGAACCGTCTTTTGTTGTGCTTCACAAAGTCCAGCATCCTGCCGGTATCCGCTCCCCCTACCCGGAATAAAGCCGTCATGGGCTGGGTAGAGCCGTTTTTTCCCTTTTCAAAATCAGCTCCTGCAAAAAAGCAAAGGTCCCCGTCGCCGGAGCAGTCGACGAACACTTTCCCGAGAACCGCCTGCCTTCCCGACTTGTTTTCGATAATGACACCTTTTACGGTACGGTTTTCCCGCAGGCATCCCACCGCTTTTGTCTGCAGCAGCAGCTCCACCTTTGACTCCTCCAGCATCTCAAAAGAAACCAGTTTGGCAATCTCCGGGTCAAAGGGCGTCAGGGTCTTGCAGTAGCCCACATCGTCGGGAATATGCCCGGGGGAGCCTCCTGCCCGTACCAGCCGGTCCACAAATTCCTGGGGGATTCCTCCAACAATCTGCCTGTCGGTATCATGAAAGGTCATAATGGCTTCCAGAGGCCCGTTGACCATATTGCTGGCTGCAAAGGGAAGCATTTCGAGCAGCAGCACCGATGCCCCGCTTCTGGCGGCTGCAATGGCCGCCATCAATCCCGTCGGTCCTCCCCCTACCACCACCACGTCCTTCTCGGCGGCTACCGGGATCTTCTTTTGCTCTTCCAAAACATATCGCATAAAGTTCCCCTTTTCACATGGATACCCCTTCCGGTCCAGTTCTTCGAAAGGGGCAGAATTTTCGCGCAATACCGCCCTATTTCGGCTATGCCCGGCCTTCCGGCCTCAGGCGTTTACTGATGGGCTTTGTCGAATTCGTCCTTTGATTTCTTCATCAGTTCGGCCCACTGGTCCAGCATTTCCTTTGCACTCATTTTCTTTGCCATCACCTTCTGGACCAGGGGATCAATGTCTTTCACACCGATGGATTTGTACTCCGGCAGGTAATTGGGGTTTTCATAGAATTTATAGGTGTCTGACGCCAGGAAGTCGGCACCGCTCTTCATGTAAGGCAGCTTCTGTATCCAGTCCGCCTTGGCGGCTTCCAGATTGGCAGGCACTTCGCTGTACAGCTTGGCATAGTCTCCGTCGGCCTCGCTGGAAACAAGGAAGGTCATCAGCTTCCACGCTTCTTCCTTGTGGGTGGATTTCTTCATCATCGTCACGCCGTAGGGTTCAATGGCGGGATGGACAACGTTGCCCTTCTTGCTCTTGGGATAGGTCAGGGCCATGAATTTGCTGTAATCGCCGTTAAAGGCCTTTTCATGCGAGGCGGCAGAACCCAGGTTGTGGGCGATGATGGCGGCCTTTCCCGACTGGAACGTGGCAGCCAGCTCTGTCCATCCCTTGTTCAGGTCATCTTCGGGAGTGTAGACATTATAGGCTCCCAGGTATTTTTCAACAAATTCCAGGTGCAATGGGTCGTTTATGGTGCATTGGCCGTCTTTGGTGAAATATTCGGTGATTCCCGAATAGGAATACATCAGGTATTCCAGGTTCTGCGCCGCACCGGAACCACCGCGGATGCTCAGGCCATACCTGCCCTTTGCCTTGTCCGTCAGCTTCGGAATGGCGTTAAAGACATCATCCCAGCTTTCAGGAATGGCCAGATTTGCTTCCTTGAACCAGTCGGGCCTGAGCCACAGCACCCATACCAGGGAGCCCTGGGGCAGGCTGTACAGTTTTTTATTCTTGTAGTCCATGGTTCTATAGCTTTCAATGACGGAAGGGGCAATCTGGTCCTTTCCTTCCCATTTGGCAAAATACTCGTCCAGAGGCTCATAGACATCTCTTTCGATATAGTCCGACCGGAACAGATAGACGGCCACATCGGGCACATCCCCCGCAGCGATGGCCATGTCCACCTTCTGCTTGTATTGGTTGGCATCTCCGGGCACACCCAGAAAGTCGATCTTTATGCCAGGTTCCTTCTGCTGGAATTTGGCGAAGGTTTCCTCTGCCAATTTGGTCCTTTCAGGGGTCTGGACCCCCCACCATACCTTCAGTGTCACATCTCCGTCTTTTTTCTGGGCCGCCGTTCCGTCCTTGTTGATTTCCACGTTGGAGATGGTTGAGTCCTGGCTGCCGCATCCGGCCAGCACCGCGGGAATCAACATGACGAGAGCAATCAGCCAGGCAATGGCCTTTCTTTTCTTCATAAACATTCTTGTCTCCTCCTTATATTTGTATTGCTAAACTGCAGAGCAGTTTTTTCCGGTTGACGGGGTTACCCCTTCACAGAGCCTGCTCCCAGGCCCTGTATCAGGTATTTCTGAATGTATGCAAAGAGCAGTACCGGGGGAAGCAGGGCGATGATGCTCCCTGCCGCAATGGAGGTAAGCTCGATGCTGGATTCCGCAATCAGCAGCCGAAGACCGATGGGGAGGGTAAAGTTGCTCTTCGACGTGATGAAGGCAAAGGCGACGAGGAACTCATTCCAGCAGCCGATAAAGGCAAAGGCGCTGGTGGCCACAATCCCGGGCAGGATAATGGGGGTGATGATGGTAAATATCACCCGCAGCCTGCTTGCGCCGTCTACCATGGCCGCCTCGTCAATCTGCCTGGGGATGCTACTCATGAAGCCCTTCATCAGCAGCGTGTTAAACGGGATCTGGTAGACCACGTAGTAAATGATGATGGAGAAGGGCGTGTTGATCAGGCCCAGTTTTTTAAACGTAAGGAACAGGGGCACAATGAATATGATTCCCGGCAGCAGCTGTGTACAAAGGAGTACCAGCATAAATGCCTTTTTCCCGGCAAATTTGAACCGGCTCAGCGCATAGCCGTTCATCATGGAGAACAGCAGCACCAGGACTACGGCGCAAACGGAAATGAACAGGCTGTTGCTGAAATAGGTGGAAAAGTTGTTCCGCTGCCACGCGGTCACATAGTTTTCAAAGGTGACGGGATCCGGGAAATACTTCAGGGGAACCGCGAAAACATCCTTTTCTCGCTTCAGGGACAGGGAAATGGCCCAGTAGAAAGGTACCAGTACAAAGAATACCGCCACCGACAGGGGTAAATAGATGGTACAGAGCCTTGAAAGGGCATTTTTTATATTAGTCATCCAACTCACCTCCAAACCTGCTGATCTTAAGGTAGAATACCGTAAAGGCCATCAGTATGAGGAAAACCACCACTGCAAGGGCAGAGCCGTATCCGTAATTGCTTTCCACGATTGCCGTTTGCATCAGGTACAGGGGAAGGGTTGTAGTCAGGTAAAAGGGCCCGCCTCCCGTGATGGTGTAAATCAAGTCGATGTTGTTAAACTCCCAGATGGCCCTCAGCAGCGTAGTGAGCACGATGGATTCCTTTATAAAGGGCAGGGTGATGTAGATCAGGGCCTTCACCCTGCTGCAGCCGTCAATCTTTCCCGATTCATACACTTCCAGGGGAATGGTCTGGAGTGCCGCCAGCAGCGTGATGGCAAAGAAGGGAATCCCTCTCCACAGTTCGGTGACGACGACGGAGTTGAAGACTGTTTTGGGGTTCGCCAGCCAGGCAATATTTTCTTCGATGATGTGAAAACGTAGAAGCAGGTCGTTCACCAGACCCACATGCTGGTTCAGCATCAGGCTCCAGATCATGGTGGTCAAAACTCCCGATACGGCCCAGGGAAGGAAAATGACGGACCTGGCGATCCCCCTGCCCCTGAATTTGCAGTTGAGCATCAGCGCAATGGCCAATCCGAAAAGTAATTGAAAAAACACTTCCGTCACCACCCACCGGGCAGTGACCCCAAGGGTCCCAAAAAATATCTTGTCTTCGAAGAGAATCTTTTTGAAATTATCCAGTCCGACAAAACCGGCCTTGCTCAAATCCAGCAGTGCATAGTCCTGGAAGCTCAAAGAAAATACATTCATAATGGGGATAAACAATATGTAAATGATCAGCACCAGGGTCGGAACAATCAGCAAATAGGGATACAGCAGCTCTTTGTTGATTTTTGGGCCTGCAAACCTTTTTACGGCGGGAACCGGTACAGGCAGTTGGTTGTTGTTATTCATTCCTTCACCTCTCCAGAATCAGCGACTTGTGGTATTGCCATTGGAAGTACAGGTACCAGACTGTATCTATATCTTAAGCTCTCCGGGGTGAGAAGGAAATAATTTATATTTAATGTTTGTTTGTTATTTTCACACTTTAGGATTGTTTTATTTTGCTCACCTTATAGTCCGTGGGGGAGTATCCCGTAAGTTTTTTAAACAGTGTACTGAAATACTGGGAATTGGTGTAGCCCACCTTTTCTGCCACTTCATAGGTCTTCATGCCGGTTCTCTCCAGAAGCTCCGCCGCCTTTTTTATCCGGATCTGTGCCAGATAGTCGCTGAAATACATTTTCATGTGCTTTTTAAAGAGGGTACTGATATAGGCAGGGGAAATATACACTTCATTGGCGATATCCCCCAGGGAAAGCTCTTCCTTATGGTAATTTTTGTTTACATAATCAATTATTCTTTTCACCATGGCCTCATGAGGGTCTTCATTATTGTTTACCTCCCTGTTGAAGAGGATGCCCTCCTGCTGCAGGATGCTGCCCGTTTCCAGTGCAGCGGCGGCATCGGCGTAGGACCGCGAAATGTTTTTGTACCCCTCGTAGATCCCTCCGACTCCGATGGCAATGGCAATTTTCAAATACTTTTTCACATTCTCCAGCACTTTGCCCAGCACGCGGTTCAGATAATCCCGGGTGGGGTGGCTGTCGTCCCGAAGGTTGAACAGGATGCAAACCCCGTTGTAATAGCTGATCAGATGGATGCCCTCTCCGAATTCCTCCACCGTTTCCTCGCAAAGGTTCCGGATGGAGTAAAGCTGCAGTTCGAGGCCCTGTGACCTGTCCGCTCCGGAAAGGTCCTTCCGTTCCGCTACGTGGATGACCGCCATGCAGAAATACCTGCCGGAGAAATTGATTTCCAGCAGCCTGGCTTCTTTTTCTATGAGCTCGTCACTGCCGATTCCCGTGGTCAGCTCGTTGAAAAACTTGTCCTTCATCAGCGGTTTGCTTTTTTCCACCCTGTCCAGGAGGCTCCTCTCCTCTTCCAGCTCTTTGCAGACCTTGACCACCGCCTCCAGAATGACTTCGTCCTCCTCATATTTGAGCAAATACTCGGAAGCCTTCAAATCCAGCGCCTTCTTGGCATATTGAAAATCATCGTATCCCGTCAGGAAAACCACTTTGATCCAGGGAAAGCTCTGCCTGATGCAGTCCGCCATCTGCAAGCCGTTCATACGTGGCATGGTAATATCCGACAGGACGATGTGGGGCTTATGCCGTTCCACCAGCTTCAGCCCTTCCTCCCCGTTGAACGCCGTATCCACCACCTGGATTCCGTTTTCCTCCCAGGGGATGTTGTTTTTCAGCCCCTCGCACATGACCTCATCATCATCTACAATAATTACTTTATACATTTTCATCACCTCTCACAAATTGAACAAAGGGAATTTTTATCCTGACGCAGGTGTACCGGTGTTCTTCACTTTCAATGGCAAGCCCGTATTCACTGCCGAAATGGAGCAGGATCCGCTGCTGGACATTTCTAAGCCCGAAGGTAATGGGGTTTTCCTCAACCTGGGGTGAATTGATGGACTGCAGCAGCTTTTCCAGTTTCTTTTCACTCATCCCCTCCCCGTCGTCGTAGACTTCCAGAACAACCCTGCCCTCTTCCTTCCGTCCGGATACCCTGATGAGCCCCGGGCCGGACTTGTTTTTTATCCCGTGGTAGATTGAATTTTCGATGATGGGCTGAAGTGTAAGCTTGATGATTTTACAGTCCATTACCTCTTCATCCACCTCAATGGCAAAGTCAAACTCCCTGCTGTACCTTATTTTTTGTATCATCAGGTAGCTGTGGATATGCTCCAGTTCCTCCCGGACGGATATAATCTCTTTTCCCTTGCTTATGCCGATCTGAAAAAACCGGGTCAGTGCAGACACCATCTGACTGGCGCTTTTCTTCTGGTCCATATTGATGAGATGCTTGATGGAGCCCAGCGTATTATATAAAAAGTGGGGGTTGATCTGGGATTGAAGGGCCAGAAGCTCAATTTGCCGCTTTTGCTCCTGCTCCTCCCGGACCTTCTCCAAAAGGTTTTTGACGGTGTTCACCAGCCGGGTGAGTCCGCTGGCCAGCACGCCGATCTCACTTTTATCCGCAATGTCGAACTTGGCGTCAAAATTCCCCTTTTCCACAAGCTTTACCTGGCGGGAAAGAAACCGGATGGGATTGGAAATGCTCCCGGCAAACAAAGCTCCGATGACCGAAAACACCACGATCAGGACGGCGGTAACAGCCAGGGACGCGTATTTAATCTGTCCCGCCTTCTGCAGGATATCCTGCTCAGGGACCACCGCAGCCAGTATCCAGTTGTTGACCTGGAGAGTGTTGAACACCACAAACATTTTCTCTCCATCCTTCCTCTGCACATTAAAACTGCCGGAATTGCCCACGTTATCCCGCAGGATTGCCATGCCCTCTTCTCCGATGGTAAAGCTTCCGTGCATGTTTTTGGAATACATCGCTCCTTCGGGACTGACCAGCAGGAGGTACCCGTTGGGGCTTACCCGCACATTGTTCAGGATGTTGAGGAAATACTCGCTTCTCAGGTTGATCAATATAACGCCGTTGATCTCCGTATCCCGGCTGCCGATCATCTTGAATACGCTCAGCACATTCCGCCTATCCACCGTGTCAAATACCGTGTCCTCATGCAGGTTGAGCCAGTAGTACCCCGCGTCCCCGTCCGCATAGCGCGCTTTCCAGTCGTTCAGGTCTATGCCCACCCTCCGGGCCACGATGTAGTCCTTTTGCAGCTTGAACTCTCTTTCATTGTTGAAATTGATGTAAATGGAATCGATGATCTGGAAATACTTCCTGAAAACGTCCTCAAACCGGTTGTTGATCTGAATGATGTCGTCATAATCATTATAACCCTGGCTTTGCCTCTTTGTCTTTGAGACAATTCTGGAAAAGGAACTGTCGTCTTCGATCACCACCAGCTGTTCCAGCATGGTGGAAAACTTATCGTTTATTAATATATTTGTCTGATGCACGGTGTCATTTAACAGGTAGCGGGCATTTTCTATCAGCTGCCCTTCCGCGATCAAATAGGAGAAAAGCCCTGTCAGTACGGAAGAAAGGATGATAACGGGAAGGAAAAATAGAAGAACCCTGTTTTTAATTGATTTATTCCCTAAAAGTGAAGGCATCATGATCCATTGTCCTTTGGTAAATGCTGTTTTGTATAATAGCAAACGATAATTCTCCGCTAATCATGTTTCTCCACCACTCTGGCCACATCGCCCAGCGAAATGTTGATGTGTTCCGTCATGGCCTCCACCGCTCTCTTTACATTTTTCTCCTTCAGCGCCTGGATGATGTCCCGGTGGGGAATCAGGGCGTTGATGGCATTGCCTTTGACGGAAAAGGACTTCATTCTGTAGGCTTTAAAAGCGCCGGAAACCTTTTTATTTATGGTTATCAGCAGGAGATTATGGGTGGCCTCCGCAATGGTTCCATGGAAGGCCTCATCAATCAGTGCCATTTTCTCGTAGTCATTTTCCTGCATGGCTTTGGAAAAGTCCGTATGCAGCAGCTCCAGCATTTTGATTTCCTTCTCCGTGATCCTGTCCACCGCAAGCTTGACGGCCAGGGTTTCTATCGCCATCCTCACTTCCATGAAGTCATTGAGCTGCAGCTCATGCTCCACAAACCAGTGGGCAATGCTGTCCTGGTCATCTTCCTTCGTCTTTGCCACAAAAGCGCCCCTTCCGGGCTTCATGGAAACAAACCCCATAGCCTGGAGCACCCGGAAGGCCTCCCTCACGGTGGAACGGCCCACCTTCAGCTGCTCGCTGATTTCCTTTTCCGTGGGCAGCTTTGCATCCACGGGTATTTCGCCTGAAGTAATCAGCTCTTTTAAATTTGAAACCACAAGATCGGTGATTGAAACTTTTTGTATCGGCTCCATAAGACCTCCCGCAGGACCGGAATGCTGCTTGCAAAATGTCAGATTGTCTGATGTCTGAAACATATATTTATTATAGTATAAATTACCGCTGCAATCAATGGCAGGATTGAAAAAATACTCACTGGCATTTCCATTCCGCCGCCAACCTGGGGCTTACCTTTTCCAGGTACACAAACTGCAGGTCACCGGTGGCTTTTTCCGTATTGAACCTCCGGTACCCCACCTTCTCATAAAGCGCCAGGTTCTTCCCGCTCAGGTGCCCCGTAAAAAGCTCATACCGTACCCCTTCAAAGCATTTTTCAACGGCTGCCAGAAGCTTTCTGCCGATTCCCCTGTTCTGATAATCGGGATGTACCATCAGTTTCTTTACATGGCAGGTGCCGTCCTTCTCCAAGGCTCTGACGGATCCCACAATCTTCCCGTCTTCCACCACCTTGAGGATAATGGAGTCCTTCGCCTCTTGCTGCAGTTCCTCCAGCGTCTGGGTAAGGGGAGTTATGTTGAAGTCATTGTAGAGCACTGCTTCACTGTGGTAGGCAAGCTTCTGGAGCGCCAGAATTTCCTCGAGGTCGCCCTTGGCTGCAATGTCGGCCGAGGGGAAACCATAGTTGATTCCGGAAGCGGTGATGTATTTTCTCGTTCTTGGACAAACCAGAATGCATAACCCGCAAAGGGTTTCTCCCGCCGCCACCTTCCAGGTCCTTTCAAGGGCTTTGTTCCTGCAGGCGGAAGCATCGTAAAACATCTCACGCTCCA
>JAFADI010000210.1 GCA_023424965.1 Bacillota bacterium | reverse complement strand
AACTATTGATGCAGGGACTCAAAGCCCGCATCGACTATTTGACAATTACCGGGTCCCTCAATGAGGAACTGACGGTCCCACTCTATTAGGTGGCCTGTAACGCATACTATTTAGGGCATGCAGGCCCCAAACAATCAAGGAAGTGGATTTGTATCACTTTTAGAGAAATTGTAAATTGAAGTGATACAAACCACGGGAAGGAATGATATTTATGTCTTGCGAAGTGAAGGAAAAAGGACGTGCAGGCATTATCAACCCCATATTCACCTGTCAGCCCTGTGGGGCCCAGTATGCCAGCATAGGAATAAAGGATTGCATAGGAATCGTGCATGGGGGACAGGGCTGCGTCATGTTTGTCCGTTTACTGTTTTCACAGCATTTCAAGGAGAGCTTTGAACTGGCATCCTCCTCGGTGCATGAAGACGGGGCGGTGTTCGGAGCCCTCAACCGGGTGGAGGAAGCGGTGGATGTGCTTTTGATGCGGTATCCGCATGTGAAGGTTGTACCCATCATTACCACCTGCTCCACCGAGGTTATCGGGGATGATGTGGACGGTGTCGTACGCAAGCTTAATGAAGGGCTTCTCAAAGAGAAATATCCGGGACGGGAGGTTTACCTTATTCCCGTACACTCTCCCAGCTTCAAGGGGAGCATGGTGAGCGGCTATGACTCCGCAGTGAAGGATTTTGTGAGCTATTTTGCGAAAAAAGACCAGACCAATGGAAAGCTCAACCTCATCACCGGATGGGTCAATCCCGGGGATGTGACGGCCCTGAAGCACCTGCTGGCGGAAATGCAGGTGGACGCCACGGTTCTCTTTGAAATAGAAAGCTTCGATTCTCCCCTGATGCCCGACGGGAATTTTGTATCCCATGGAAGCACTACCATTGAGGACCTGAAAGGGACGGCAAATGCTACGGCAACCATCGCATTGAACCGATATGAAGGCGGCCAGGCCGCGGAATACCTGGAAAGCGAGTTTGACATCCCCGCCGTCATTGGTCCTACACCCATCGGCATACGCAACACCGATACCTTTTTGCAGAACGTAAAAAAGCTCACAGGAAAGCCAATTCCCCAATCCCTTGTCCGTGAACGGGGAATTGCCGTCGATGCCATCACCGATGTGACCCACCTGTTCCTTGCGGACAAAAAAGTGGCCATTTACGGAAATGCCGACCTGGTCATCGGCCTTGCAGAATTTTGCCTGGACCTGGAAATGAAACCAATGCTGCTTCTGCTGGGAGATGACAACACGGCCTATCCCAGGGATCCCCGGATCATAGCCCTCCAGCAGAATGTGGATTACGACATGGAGATCGTCACCAACGCGGATTTGTGGGAACTGGAAAACCGGATCAAGAACGAAGGCCTTGAGCTTGACCTCATTTTGGGGCATTCCAAAGGCCGGTTTACTTCCATCGACTACAATATCCCCATGGTCCGGGTGGGCTTTCCCACCTACGACCGCGCGGGGCTGTACCGCTATCCGGTAGTGGGCTACACAGGTGCCATGTGGCTTGCGGAGCAAATGGCCAACACCATCTTCACCGATATGGAGTACAAAAAGAAGAAGGAATGGATACTGAACGTATGGTAATGCATGGAGCTGATTCAGAGGACTTTGAAGAAAAATACCGGGACGCGAAGGCCTATCACAAAAGGGCGAAACAATTCCTGGAAGAAGGACAGTGCCACAGCGTAGTATTTAATGTTGCTGCGGTGGCCCTGGAGTTTTATCTGGTTGCCCTGTGTGAATTGCATGGAGTGGAGCCGGGAAACCACAATTATACCTGTCTTATGGGTACTTTGGAAGAAATAATCGAGGTGCCTGAGGAATTGAACAGGGAAATAAGGTCCCTGGATTTAATCTTCGGCATCTGCTCCATTGAAAATTACCATCACGGGGAGCCCGGACCGTTGGACGCGGGACGGGTGCTGAGCCTGTGCGAGGGTGTTGGAAGGTTATTTGACAATGTATTGAAACGAAATCATTGAAGGGGGTTGAATTATGCAAATGGTGAGAGCGATCATCCGGCCGGAGAAGGTGGAGGATGTGCTGGCAAGACTGAGTGCGGAGGGCTTTCCCGCCGTGACAAAGGTGGACGTTGTGGGCAGGGGAAAGCAAAAAGGAATCAAATTCGGGGACGTATACTATGATGAAATTCCCAAAGAAATGCTTCTGCTGATTGTCAACGACCAGGACAAGGACACTGTGGTGAAGGCCATCCTGGAAACGGCCAGAACCGGAGATGCGGGAGCCTTCGGAGACGGAAAGATTTTTGTGAGTCCTGTGGAGGAGGCCTATACCGTCAGCTCTAATACCAGAGGGCTGTGACAGGAGGAGATCATAATGAAAGAAGTCATGGCGATTATACGGATGAATATGATAAACCAGACAAAAAGGGCGCTTCTGGATGCCGGCTTTCCTTCCATCACCTGCAGGAAGGTGCTGGGAAGAGGAAAGAAAAAGGTGGATTTCACAGTGATACAGATGCCGCCCCAAAAGGCGGCGAAAGAGGTGCCGGAGCTGGCCGAAACCGTTTCGGAGGAGCACCGGCTGATACCCAAGAGATTTTTAACCTTGATTGTCCGGGATGAGGAAGTGCCCAAAGTGATTGATGCAATTATGAAGGTAAACTCTACGGGAAATCCCGGAGACGGGAAGGTGTTTGTTCTTCCCGTAACGGAGGCTTACAGGGTCCGGACCGGCGAAACGGGAGAAAATGCGGTGTGACACCCCGGAGGAGGATGAACATGAGGATTCATTATTTGCAGCATGTACCTTTTGAAGGTCCCGCAAATATTGCAGAATGGGCGAGGAAAAAAGGGCACAGCCTCACCGGTACCCATTTGTACAACAAAGAGACAGTCCCTGCCATGGACCGGTTTGACTGGCTGGTTATTCTGGGGGGACCGATGAATATATACGAGGAAGAAAGCTATCCATGGCTCCGCCATGAAAAGCAATTCATCAAAGGGGCCATTGACAGCGGCAAGACCGTACTGGGCATCTGCCTCGGGGCCCAGCTTATTGCCGATGTTCTGGGCGGGAAGGTCACCAGGAATCCGGAGCCTGAGATCGGATGGATGACCGTCAATTTTAATGGGGAAGCTTTTAAATCCCCGCTTTTCAAAAACTTTCCCGAAATCCCCTATGTTTTTCAGTGGCATGGCGACACCTTCAGCAGCATTGACAAGGACAGCGTGTGCATCGCCAGCAGCAAGGCGTGCAGCCATCAGGCTTTCCTTCACGGAGACCGTGTTGTGGGCTTTCAGTTCCACATGGAAAGCACGGAGGACAGCATTGTTTCACTGATCGGCAACTGCCGGGAGGAAATGACAGGCGGGGCCTGCGTGCAGACGGAGGAACAGATTCTGGCGGGAATGGGCTTTTTGAAGGTTGCCAATGCGCTGATGGACGATTTCCTCGACAGGCTTGAGGCGGCAATTTAGAACAGGAGTGGTATCATGGAACAAATACGGTACACCCGGAGAATCTGTGAAGACAAAGAAAAAATTGAGAGCTTTTTGATGAAAAAAAGAGTGGGAACCCTGAGTATGTGCGAAAAAGAAAGCAGGCCCTATGCCATTCCTGTCAATTATGTCTATTGGAACGGCAAAATTTATATCCACGGGATGGGCAGCGGCAAGAAAAACGATGTTCTGGCTGCAAACCCTTCGGTCTGTTTTACTGTTTTTGAGGAACACGGTACGGTAACCGATTCCATCCCCTGTAAATGCGATACCTCCTATTTAAGTGTTGTCATTTTCGGCAAAGGGTTTCCGGTAGAGGATACGGAAGAAAAAACCGGGGCGCTGATGAAGTTTTTGGAAAAATTTACGCCCGGTCTTTTTAAAAATCCTCTTTCCCCTCATTTTGTGGATAAATACCGTTCCTCTTTTGACAACAGGAAAGTGGCGGTTTATTGCATAGACCCGGAAGTGCTTACGGCCAAGGAGAATCCCGTGGATATGGAGCATATGTTCAGGCCGCAATAGCATGCCGCCAACAAATTTTAAAAAAGGCTACTTGTTTCATCTTATATTATACAGCCGGTATCTGCCATAAAAGATACCGGCTGAATTGTTTTCTGGGCCATGGCGGATAAGTGATGGACAAAGCGTATGCTGGAATTGATTGGAGACTGAGAAGTACAATAAAACCCACGGACTCAACGTTCTGTGGGTTTTTTGCCGGACATGGCGCTTCTGACCAGGAGATTGATAAATAAAACCAGCAGGAATATGGGGACGAAGAGGGCAATGATTCCCGCGATAAAATTGACTCTTAGAATAAATATGCAGACTCCCAGTAAAACAACCGAGGCAATGATTCCCCAGACGGCCGTCGTTTTTTTCATGTACCCACCCCTTTTCACCCATTATCATAATAGAAACAAGCACAGCCGTCAATGGAAGCGGCGTTTAAAGCCTGGGAGACTGCATCTCCACGTATTCCTTGGGGGTACAGCCGGTGTACTTTTTAAATATGTAAGAAAAGTATTTGTAGTCGCTGTAGCCCACCTTCTCGGCAACCTCGTAGGATTTCATACCGGCTTCCAGGAGCAGGACCTTGGCCTTTTCCACCCTGAACTGGTTCAGCCAGTCAACGAAATTGACGCCCATCTCTTCCTTGAACACACGGCTTAAATAGTTGGGCGTGACATACACGATGCCCGCAATGTCCGCAAGGCTCAAATCCCGCTGGTAGTTTTCCTTGATGTACTGCAGCGCTGTTTTAATAATCCCCTTGAACTTTGAATTTTTTCTCTCCTGGATGAGTCCGGACATCTTTTCAAAAAGAGCTTTCAGCCACTGCTGCAAATCTTCCAGCACATCGAATTTGTCGGCGGACCTGTAAGGATTGAAGTTGACGCCCAGATGCTCCTGGATGTCGATGCCCATGTCTTCAATGCTGCTGATTGCCATGACCAGCAGCCTGCTGCAGATGTTTTTTATACTCTCGGGGTCTGCGTTGCTTGAGGCGAATCCGGCAAAAACCCTGCCGATGGCGGTATTCAAGCCGTCAATATTCAGTGTCTTCAAATGGTTGATGATTTCCTTTTCCTCATTGGAGGGGTAAAGGACAGCCAGAGGCCTTTCTGCATCGCCCCTTTCCCTGTAATGGATAATGCTGCCCTTGCCCCTGTGTATCTTGCTCCTCAAGGCCGTAAGGGCTTCGGAATAGGAACGGGACACCTCCAGGATGTTTTTGCAGGATTTGCCGATGCCAATGGAGACGGACAGGCCCAGGTATTTTTTGATACAGTGCCGGATTTCCTTGCAGAGGCTGTCAATGAGGGATTCCGGGAGAATTTTGGCGCAGACCAGACCCACCAGATGTTCGAATTCGCTGTAGCAAACCAGCCCGGAGGTCATGGACAGCAGCAGTTCCTCAGAGATATTCATCACTGAAAATCTGAGGAGTTCCACATCCCTGGGCGGCATGTCTTCGGTGAGCAGGAGGAAATCGTCGATATCGACGGTAAATACAAGGTACTCCGGAGCAAGCAAATCCAGCTTCAGCGCTTTTGCCTTTTCCATGACGGCATTGCTGTCCGGCAGTTCACCCTTCAATATTCTGTTTACAAAATTGGATTTTATATTGGGATAATTCTCATTAAATACAATATTGGCCGACAGGCTTTCGTTCTTTTCCGCCTGTTCCTTGAGAATCTCTCCCTGCAGCTTTGTGATGAGGGAGATCAGATCCTCGGCGCCCACCGGCTTCAACAGGTATTCATACACTCCCAGGCTGAGGGCCTCTCTGGCATAGGCAAAATCATCATATCCGCTCAGTACGATGATTTTTGCGTCGGGCAGCTGCTTCTTCAGATCATTTGACAGTGCCAGGCCGTCCATCACAGGCATTCTTATGTCCGTGATGACGATATGAGGCTTGAGTTCCAGGGCGAGTTCCAGCGCGTCCCTGCCGTTGGCCGCCTCGCCGGCAATCTCGACGCCATAGCTGCTCCAATCGATGGATGTACGGATCCCTTTTCGGATGATGGCCTCATCATCCACCAGCATAAGTTTTAACATACGCTATCCTCCAATTGAAAATGGTTGTTTGACCAGTACGGTCATGCCGTTCCCCGGTGAGCTCTTGAATTGTATGCCGTAATTGTTCCCGAAATAGAGCTTGATCCTGTCATTTACATTTTTGATTCCGAAGCCCCGGTTTCCTTCTTCCACCTTTTTGAGCAGGGAATTCATTTCATCTTCGTCGGCGCCTGCCCCGTCGTCCGTGATTTTATAAACGAGATTCTCGCCCTCTTTATAGATGCCGATGTCCACTTTTCCACCGGTTCCTTTTTTCTCAATCCCATGGTGAATGGCGTTCTCAACCAACGGCTGGAGCACCAGCTTGACAACTTTGCACTCCAGCACCTCTTCGGAAAGGCTGATGTTGAATTTTATCATGTCTTCAAAACGCTTTTCCTGTATCGTAATATAATTCCTCAGGTGGTCAACCTCATTTTTCACCGATGTGAATTCGTTCCCGCTGTTCAGGCTGAGCCGGAACAGCTTTGAAAGGGCCTGAACCAGGTTGGAGCTTTCCATGGCCTTTTCCATCCGGCACATCCAGTAAATGGTGTCCAGGGTGTTGTAAAGGAAATGGGGATTGATCTGGGCCTGGAGGGCCTTCAACTCCGCCTCCTTCTGCTTGATCTGAACGGCATAGACCTCATTGATCAATTCGCCCAGGCGTTTGGACATCTTGTTGAAGCTTTTGCCCAGAAGGGCGATTTCATCGTTGCCCTTTACCTCGATATTCACGTCAAAATTTTCATTCTCAAGGTATTTCATGGACTTTCTCAGCTGCTTGAGAGGACTCAGCACCTTGAGCGAAAAAAGGATAATTACCAGCAGGCAGAGGGCAAAGCTGCCGATGACCGCGTAAAGCGTAATATTCTGAATTATCCTGGTATCCTGGGACAATTCGTCCAGGGGGACCAGGTTTACCAGCTTCCAGCCCGGACGGGACAGGTCCAGATGCGTTACAAGGAAGTTGTGCCCGTCGATGACGGATTGGAAATAACCGCTGCCGCTTGAGTACAGCCTCGTATCCTCATATTTTTCTTCAAGCCTCAGACCCAGTTTTTTCTTGTCCAGGGAAGAAACAATATTTTTTTCCTCGTCAATGATGAAATAGTCCCCTTTGGTGCCAAGAAGGGTGTTTTGGTATATATTGGATACCTCTTCCTCGGAAAGGTTTATTTTAATAATCGCAAGGTCAGAGGAAAGGTCGTCCATGTCTTTCAATACCCTCAAAAAGGAAATGACCTTTGTGGTGGAATCGTCATAGTTTGTTACCACATCGGAAATCAGTATGCCTTCACCCCTCAAGGCAAACAGATGCCTTTCAAGCTCGGGGCCTATGCGGTTGCTGCTGCTGGCCGAATCGAAGACAAGCCCGTTGAAGCCCTGGACATAGATAGAATAAATGTTGGCCTTGAACACAATAAAATTGTTGACGGAATTCTGTATGGCCAGGATGTAGTTGGGAGAATCCGCGATATCCCGGCTTGACAGCTTGAGATAATTCATGAAATCCTTGTTCTGCCACAGGTACGCGGAGGAGTTCTCCATGTCTGTGAAGACAAGGTTAATATTGTCCGCAATCTGTTTGACGGTATTGAAATTGGACTGACTCACCTTTTCCTCAATCAAGGCGGTGGATTTAATGTAGGACAGACCGCCCACCAGCAGCAGAGGAATGATTGTAATAAAAAAGGAAATGAGCATGAACTTGTTCTGAAGGCTGAATAAATTCTTCCGGGCTATTGCAATCACCTCCGGTTCCCTGTAATTGGCGCTGCCTGAAGCAGTATTCGTCTTTCAATCAGGTACAATTAATTATATTACATAAAGTACCCGATAGAAAGGAGAGGTCCATAAGAGAATAATATTTCTGATATTTTTGTAGAATTCTCACCTTTTAATAATTTACTTCCGGCTTTACAATGGGAGCATAAGGAATTGAGGCTGGCCAGGCATTCTATTCAAACAAAATTTTGAGGAGGACTACTATGAAAAGGAATTTAATGAAATTAGTATGCCTTGTAATAGCATTTACAGTTATCATGTCTATGTTTGCGGGGTGTGGCAGCCAGACGGGCGGTACCGCACAGACGGAAGAAAAGAAGGCGGAGACCAAGCCTGCAGAAACCAAACCGGCGGAAGAGGCTAAAAAAGAGCCTGTAAAAATCTCATTTATGGATCTCTGGTCAAAGGACAAAGCGGAAAATATCTCCACCTCGGTCAGAGATGCTCTTGCGAAGTTCGGCAAAGACAATCCGGATATAATAGTGGAGGAAGAGGCTATCGGTGACCAGACCGCATACTATACCAAGCTCAAGACCCTTGCGGCTTCCAATGAACTGCCTGATGTATTTATCAGCAAAGGCTCGGAGCTTGCCATGTTTGCAAAAAATCAGACCGCAGCACCCCTGGATGAGATTCTTGGGGCAGATGCAGCGTGGAAAGACGGTTTCGTACCCTCTGCTTTCGATGATCTGACAAGCGACGGAAAGATATATGCAGTTCCCTATTCAATGCTCAGCACCCATGTCATCTATTATAATAAGAAGATACTGGCAGAGGCCGGTTTCCAGACCTTCCCCACCACCTGGGCCGATTTCAAAAGCATGATAGAAAAAGTCAAGGCAAAGGGCATTGCTCCCATCGCCCTTGGAAACAAGGAGCAGTGGGTGGCGGAATCCTGTATCCTCAGTGCGCTGGGAGACAGGTTCACAGGAACGGAATGGTTTAACAGCATAAAAGACGGAAAAGGTGCAAAATTCACAGACCCTGAGTTTATCAAGGCATTGGCTGCCCTTCAGGAGCTGGGCAAGGCAGGCGCTTTCAACAAAGACATGAACAGTATCAATAATGACCAGCAAAAAACACTTTACTTCAACGGTAAGGCAGCAATGTTTATGGAAGGCAGTTGGGCAATCGGAGCGGTTATGGCCGGGCCCAAGGAAATTGCAGATAACACGGAAGTTGCCGTATTGCCTTCGGTTGAGGGCGGCAAGGGTGACCCGCTGTCCATGTCCGGCGGTGCAGGTTCGGGCTTTGCAGCAGGCGTCAAAGGCTTTGCAGTGAAAAAAGATGCAATCGCCAAGGTATTAAAGGCTGTCAGCGGTGCGGATTATGCCAAGAGTATCGCTGAAAAGGGAGAACCCGCTGCTTTCAAGGTTGCAGATTATGACAAGAGCAAAGTGACCAGCCTGGCTGTAAAATATGCCGATATGGCTTCAAAACTCAAATTCACACCGATTTACGACTCTTATCTGAACCCGGCCGTTGTCAGCAAGATGAATGCGGGTTTGCAGGAACTTCTCATTGGGGCCGTTACACCGGAAGAGCTGGCAAAGAGAATTCAAACCGAATACGAGAAGGCCAACCAGTGATTAATTTGGGAGTTCGTGCAAGTATATAGCAAATGCAAAAATTTTTCGGGAATCCAGGGATTCCCGAAAAATTTTTAAGGAGAAGATATTCGATGAATCACAGCAATTCACTCAAAATAAAAAAAGTCACTCTGGTGAGCCTCCTGGCTCCCGGGGTTGCCATCTATTTATTCATCACCATCATCCCCCTGTTCATGGCGTTTGGCTACAGCCTGACAAACTGGATGGGGGGACCGGAGAAAAAATTCATTGGCCTGGAGAACTACCTGGTACTTGTAAAGGATGAGATTTTCTGGCGTTCCCTTAAGAACAATTTAATCATTGTATTTCTGACCATGCTTATTCAGATGGGGCTGGCCTTTATACTGACGGTACTTTTCATGTCAAAAGCCATGAGGTTCAAGGAATTCCACAGGACCGTCATCTTTTTGCCCGTTGTCCTCTCGGCAGTTGTGGTGGGATTTATCTGGCAAATGATCTACAGCAATGATTACGGCATGCTGAACGCAGTCCTTAAAGCCATGGGCATGGAAGGACTTATCCTGCCGTGGCTGGATGATCCCGGGCATGTGATATTTTCCGTTACGGCGCCTCTGATATGGCAGTACCTGGGAGTGCCTCTCATCATATTTATGTCTGCCGTTCAGGGGATATCCAAGGACATCTATGAGGTTTGCGAGCTGGACGGTGCCAACGGGATCAAAAAGGCCGTTTACATCACCTTTCCCCTGATTTACGACACCATTAAAGTGGCGGTCATGCTCAGCATTTCATCCAACATGCTGGTATTCAGCCACATCTACATCTTAACCGGAGGGGGCCCGGGAACCAGCTCCATGGTTATGGCCCAGTATGCGTACAATACGTCTTTTACAAGCATGCAGCTGGGATATGGCAGCACAATTGCAATAGGGATCTTCCTGCTGAGCATGGCAATTGTTCTGGCCTTCAAAAGGCTGGCGGAGGTGAGGCAGCAATGAACATGGACAAAAGAACCCTGGTAAAGCTGGGCGGCAGGCTCGGGGGTTATGTATTCAACACGGCAATGCTTCTTTTTTCACTGACCTGCATCTTTCCCATCCTGTGGATCCTGTATTCCTCCCTTAAAACCAAGGAGGAATTTATGCTGAATATTGTTTCACTGCCTGTCAAACCCCAGTTTGACAATTATTTTACCGCCTTCGTGGAAGGCAGGATGTACACTTATTTTACCAGCAGCATCCTTAACAGTGTAACCACGGTATTTCTGGTAATACTCCTGTCCTTTTGCATCGGGTATGTCCTGTCAAGATACAGGTTTAAGGGGAGGAATTTCATATACACCCTCTTCATCGCGGGCATGCTCATACCCGTATATGCGCTCATTGTGCCGCTGTTTGTGCAGTTTAAGGTTCTGGGGCTGTATGACCAATTTTTTACCCTGATCATACCCTACATTGCCATACGGCTGCCTCTGGCCATATTTCTGTTCGAGAGCTTCATCAGGACGGTGCCTGTGGAGCTGGACGAAGCGGCCTACATGGATGGCGCTTCCACCGTTTACACCATGACCAGGATCGTATTGCCCCTGTGCAAGCCGGTCATGTCCACCATTTTGATCCTGGCCTTTCTGGACACCTGGAACGAGTTTCCCTTTGCCCTGGTGCTGGTGACAAAGGATTACCTGAGGACGTTGCCTGTGGGACTGACGAATTTCTACGGACAGTACACGACGGATTATACAACCCTGATGGCGGCCTTGGTTTTATCCATACTGCCGGTGATCACCGTATACCTTTTCTTCTATAAAAAGATTATTCAGGGGATGACGGCAGGCGCCGTAAAAGGCTGAAGCATTTTTTTACAAAGACGGAGGAGATAGTATGACAGACATAAAATTGAAAATACGGCGGTGTCCCCAAAATCCCATTGTTGTGCCCGGAGGCTACGACTGGAGAAGGGTCTCCGTTTTCAACCCCGGTGTGATTCTGGAGGGGGACAGGTTTTTAATGTATGAAAGGGCCGCCGGCTCTCTAAAACCCTTTCAGACCAGTATCGGGCTTCTGGAAAGCC
>JAFADI010000220.1 GCA_023424965.1 Bacillota bacterium | reverse complement strand
AGGCATTGAAAACCTGCAGCATGATCTCATCGGCAAATTCTTCGTCATTGCCATACCTGGGGGTTTTATTCAAAAGAAGCTGCTGAATATCCCCCGTTCCTTTGAAATCATTGTTCAATGCAAAAAGAAGCTTTTCCATGGTGATGTTCTTTTTTTCGAAGACATGGTATTTTATTGCCGACAGGCTGTCGGTGATGCTTCCGATGCCCACCCCCTGGATGTACATGGTGTTGTATCTCGCTCCCCCGGCGTTATAGTCCCTGCCGTTTCGGATGCAGTCGCTGATGACGGTTGACAGAAAGGGAGCCGGCATATACAGGGCATAGAGCTTTTCGATCACGTTGTTCCCTTTTATTTTTATATCAATGAAGTGCCGCATTTGCTTTTCGAAGGCTTCCATCAGTTCCTCAAAGGACCGGAAACCGGTAGCATTTCCTGTTTCAATGCCCAGCCTTTTGTTCGTTCTCGGATCGATCCCGTTGTTCAAGGTTATTTCAAGCACTTTGACCAGGTTGAAGTATCCCGTAAGGATGTAGCTTTCCTTGCCGAAGGCCCCCGTTTCCACACAGCCGCTGGTTCCTCCGCACCTGGCATCCTCGATGGCTTTGCCCTGCCGCAGCAGTTCTTCTACAACCGCATCGGCATTGAAAACCGACGGCTGTCCCCAGCCCTTCCGGATCACCTGGCAGGCTTTCTTCAGGAACCTCTCGGGACTCTTTTTGCTCAATTGTATGTTGGAGCTGGGCTGAAGGAGCCGCATTTCGTCGATGACTTCAAGAAGCAGGTAGGACACGTCATTCACGCCGTCACTTCCATCCGCCTTCAAGCCGCCAATGTTGATGTTGGCAAAATCGGTATAGGTGCCGCTCTCCTGCAGTGTAACGCCAACTTTGGGAGGCGCGGGCTGGTTGTTGAATTTTATCCAGAAGCACTGGAGAAGTTCTTTTGCGAACTCTTTTGTCAGTGTCTCCCCTTCTATTTCTTTTGTGTAAAAAGGCTGCAAATGCTGGTCCAGTCTTCCCGGGTTAAAAGAATCCCAGGTGTTCAGCTCTGTGATCACGCCGATGTGGATAAACCAGTAAGCCTGGAGTGCTTCCCAGAAATTCCGGGGAGCGTGGGCAGGCACTCTTGCGGTTGCCTGAGCGATGGCAAGCAGTTCTCCCCTCCTCCGGGGATCTGTCTCTCCTTCCGCCAGTGCCTCCGCCTTTTGGGAATAGCGCTCCGCCAGCCTGATGATGGCATCGGCGCAAATAAGCATCGCTTTGAGCTCCTGTTCCTTTTCATAGGCTTCCGGGTCATTGAAATAATCGAGACTCCGGAGGCTTTCCTCCATATCTTTTTTGAAGCCCAGAAAGCCCTTCCGGTAAATTTTGCCGTCCGCCACCGTGTGTCCCGGTGCGCGCTGCTCCATAAACTCGGTAAATATTCCCGCTTCAAAGGTGTCCTTCCATTCCGGGGTCATATTGGTGAAAATCATATCCCGCATGGTTTTACCCGACCAGTAGGGAATGATTTCCTCTTCATAGAGCTTTTTGGTCTGCTCACTTACCTTGAAGGATATTTTTTCCCGTCCGTCAATCAGCTCCAGGTCGGGAACCGTGTGGCAGCATAGCTCGGGATAGGTCGGCGTTGCCAGGGGAGCCGTTCCCCTTTCACCCACGATCAGTTCTCCCTCCTGGATGGCTATGGTCTTGTTCTCCATAAGATGTCTGAAAATGAGGGCCCTCAATACCGGTACCGATACGGTGCCTGCGTATTTTCTGTGGGCCTCCGTGACCAATTTTGCCCTTTCCTCCGTGATAAAAGGTGTTCCGTCGACACTCTGCCGTCTTAGTTTTTGAACCCTCTCTTCCAATCGAATCATCCCCCAATTTTTATACTGAATCCGTTTGTTCTGAAAATCTCCTCGATCCTTTGTATTTCCTGCTCTCCCGGAGCACCGGTGTGCTTCAGCTTATAGGTCAGCCCCAGACTTTCATACTTGTATGCGCCGGCGGCATGGTACGGCAAAATATTTACCCTGTGGATGTTGATTGCTTTGAGGAAAGTGCAGGTTTGCCCGATATTCCCGGCATCATCGTTTATTCCGGGGATTATGGGTATCCTTACGCAGATATCCGGGTGGTTCCGGGCAAGCCGTTCCAGATTTTCAAGGATGGGTTTATTGGACACACCGGTATAGGCCCTGTGTTTTTCTTCGTCCATCAGCTTTACGTCATACAGAAAAAGGTCCGTAAGTCTGCTTGCCTCCTTCAGTCTCTCCCAGGAGGTGTAGCCCGAGGTCTCTACGGCAGTGTGAATGTCAAGCTCCCGGCATGCCTTCAGGCATTCACGCAGGAATGCATACTGCAAAAAGGGTTCTCCCCCCGTAAAAGTAACACCCCCGCCCGATTCGTCGTAAAAAGGGATGTCTTTCACGAGGATGTCCATCACCTGTGCTACCGTCATTTCTCTTCCGATCTGTTCAAGGGCATCCCCCGGACATACCTCCGCACACCGGAAGCGGCCCCCGCACCTGCCGCAATGGAGGCATTTGTCCTTATGGTAAACAATTAATCCGGAAGGCTCCTGGCCCTCCGGATTGTGGCACCACCAGCAGTTCAGCGGACAGCCTTTCAGAAAAACCGAGGTACGGATGCCCGGCCCATCGTGTATGGAATATTTCTGAATTTTAAAAATTGTACCTGTCTTCATGGGCCTACAGTCTTTCCGTGACGGACTTGGCCTGGAGGAATAAAAGCAGGTAATCTGCTCCACCCGCCTTGGAGTCGGTTCCCGACATGTTAAAGCCTCCGAAAGGCTGGACTCCCACAAGCGCTCCCGTACATTTCCTGTTCAGATACAGGTTCCCCACATAGAATTCCCTTCTTGCCTTCTCCAGCTTTTCCCTGTTTTTTGTATAAAGGGCGCCGGTCAACCCGTATTCCGTTCCGTTGGCAATCCTTAAAGCATCTTTAAAATCATCGGCTTTAATCACGGCCAGAACCGGCCCGAATATTTCTTCCTGGGCGATGACCGCATCGGGCTTCATACCGACGATCACCGTGGGCTGGATAAAGTATCCTCCTTCAAGGCACCGGTCCCCTCCCGTCAGCAAGGTCCCTTCCCTCTTTCCCGTTTCTATATACCCCAGGATTTTCCCGTAGGCCTTTTCGTCGATGACCGGGCCCATATTGATCCCGGGTGTTCTTGACGTCCCAACGGTCAAGCTGCTTGTCTTTTCTTTAATGAGCTCCAGCATCCTGTCATATACATCCGAAACGACAATCGCCCTGGAGCAGGCGGAGCACTTCTGCCCCTGGAAGCCGAAGGCAGAGGCCACAATACCGGCGGCGGCTTCCTCAAGATTTGCCTCAGAGTCGACAATAATGCAATCCTTGCCTCCCATTTCGAGGATGACCCTTTTGATCCATTTCTGTCCCGGCGCAACCTCTGCCGCCTGGCTGTTTATTCGAAGGCCCACTTCTTTCGAACCTGTGAAGTTGATGAATCTGATCCGGGGGTGCTTCACCAGGTATTCCCCGATCAGGCTTCCCGAACCGGGCAAATAGTTGACGACACCCGCAGGCAGGCCCGCCTCTTCCCAAACCTCCATGAATTTGGCGGCGATGACAACCGTTGGTCCCGCAGGCTTCATGATCACCGTATTTCCTGCCACGACAGCGGCGGAGGTCATACCTACAAGAATCGCGAGGGGAAAGTTCCATGGTGTGATGACGGCCCCTACTCCCAAAGGCGTGTATATGCATTCATTGATTTCACCGGGATAAGGGTAGACATCCATTCCGCTGTCCAGCTTGAGCACCTGCCTTGCGTAATACTCCAGAAAGTCAATGGCCTCTGCCGTATCTGCATCAGCCTCCTGAAAATTTTTGCCCGCTTCCTCCACCATCCAGGAGGAAAATTCAAGCTTGCGCCGTCTTATGATTGCAGCGGCCTTGAACAGATATCCCGCCCGTTCCCTGGCGCTTACATGCCTCCAGCTTTCAAAAGCCTCACAGGCGCGCCGGACGGCTTTTTCAGCCTGCTCAACCGTTGCGCTGGCGGAAGTTCCTATGATCTCCCTGAAATTTGAAGGGTTCAAAGACTCGATTTTTTCCTTCGAGTCAACCCGTTCTCCTCCGATAATCAGCGGATAGTGGCGCCCTTTCTGGCTGTCCACCCATTCCAGGGCTTGCTGCATGGAAGACAGGTTTTCCTGCCTGCCAAAATCAATGTACTCCTCATTTTTGTAGCCTTGCAGCATTATTTCACCCCCCCGTAAAAATTTAAACCAAAAATATTATACAAGTAAAATTATTTTCACTATTTCTTAAATTAATTTTAGCATAATCAGGTAATAAGTCAATAATATAGCAAAACTTTTGACACAAATTAGGCCGCAATTGTATGAACACAGATGTTTTTTACAATTTCGGCCCATCCTTGCCAACCGGCATCGAAATTTAAGTTATAATGTAAATTTATTTTACTTTTAGTTAAATTCCTTTTCCCGTTTGTACTTTAAAGGACTTTTCCCCACAGCTTTTTTAAAAATCTTTGAAAAAGCCAGCTGGTCCTCATAGCCAACGGAATTTGATACGGCACCCACCGTAAGATTTGTCTGGAGCAGCAGCTCGCAGGCCTTGTGCATCCTGAAATTGACAAGAAACTCCCTGGGGGACATTTGAAACCGTTTCACAAACAATTCATATAAATAACTCCGATCGATCCCCACATATCCCGCAAGCTCCGATATGCTGGTTTTTCTCGAGTAATTTTTGGCGACGTAAGAAACGGCAGTATCGACGTACAGGTCCTGAAAGCTTCCGGGTCTTCCGGCAGGCGGAGCAGAAACGCCCGCCTCCATCAAAATGGACATGAATTCATAAAGCAGCGACTGCAGCTTCATATCCCTGCTGCGGTTGTTGCAGGCACTGACCCGGATGGTGTCGGCAAGACATTTTTTCAGCAGGTTGTAGGTATCTGGCGCTGCAGAAATTCCCTCCCCCGGAAAAACGGGAGAACTCCTGCTTATCCCTATACGATCAAGGTGCTGGCGCGCTTTGAGTCCATTGAAGCCGATCCAGGCATAATGCCACGGGTCTTCAGCACTTGCCTCATAGTAGGTGGTCACATCGGGGACAATCAGAAAGGCCTGACCTTTTTCAAGGGGATACACTTTTCCATCCACTTCGAAACGACCCTTTCCCTCCAGGACAAAATGAAGAAGATAGTGGTCACGCACGGCGGGCCCATAGCTGTGAGCCGGCATGCATTCCTCAATACCACAGTAATAAGTGTACAAATCCCCGGATACGTCCATATTATAGACCGTAAAATCCACCATTTCATGCATATGCCTCACCTCTCCATCCAACATAATACCATATTCATTCAACAAGGCGATATATGCTTTAACTTTTTTGAAGGTATAATGGATTACATGGAAGCTTCCTTCAAAATTCTATGACCAGGAGTGCTGCATATGTTAAAAATTACTTTCATGGGTGCGGGGAGCACCGTCTTTGCCAAGAATGTCCTCGGCGACTGCATGCTGACACCCACCCTGCAGGACGCAGAAGTTTATCTGTATGATATCGCCCCCGTAAGACTCAGCGAATCGGCAAACATGCTCCAAACCCTCAGCAAAAACTGCGGCAGTAAGATGAACATCGTCGCAACCACAGACAGGAAGCTGGCTTTGCGGAACGCAAAATACGTGGTGAACGCCATCCAGGTAGGCGGCTATAAGCCCTGTACCGTAACTGATTTCGAAATACCGAAAAAATACGGGCTCAGGCAGACCATCGCCGATACGCTGGGAATCGGAGGTATCTTCAGAGCCTTGCGGACAATTCCGGTCCTGTTTGATTTTGCCAGAGACATGGAAGAGGTATGCCCGGAGGCATGGTTTTTAAACTATACCAATCCGATGGCTATGCTTACCGGTGCCATGCTGCGCTATACCGGAATCAAAACCGTGGGTCTGTGCCACAGTGTGCAGGTATGCGCCAAAACGCTCCTTGATGCTGTTCAGATGGATATCCATGGGGTCCGGACCAAAATTGCAGGCATCAACCATCAGGCCTGGCTGCTGGAAATCACCAGAGATGGAGTGGACCTTTATCCCGAAATCAAGAAGCGTTCCCTTTCCGGCATGGTTCCTGCCGATGACCGTGTACGCCACGAAATCATGCACCGCTTCGGCTACTACGTTACCGAGTCCAGTGAACACAGTGCGGAATACATGCCCTATTTTATCAAAAGCGGCTATCCCGGCCTGATTGAGCAATTTAACATCCCTCTGGACGAGTATCCCCGCCGGTGTGAAAAACAGATTTTAAATTGGCAGAGCATGCGGGATGAGCTTGTCCATAACAAGAATTTGGACCACCAGCGGACCGGAGAATACGCATCTTATATCATGGAAGCCATGGAAACGGATATCCCCTATAAAATCGGCGGGAATGTAATGAATGCCGGTTTGATCGACAACCTGCCCGCCGAAGCCTGTGTGGAAGTTCCCTGCCTGGTGGACGGGAACGGAATCACCCCCTGCCATGTGGGCCAGCTTCCCCCGCAGTGTACGGCATTAAACCTGACGAATATCAATGTGCAGCTTTTAACGATTGAGGCCGCGGTAACCCTTAAAAAGGAGCATATCTACCACGCAGCCATGCTGGACCCCCATACTGCCGCCGAACTGCCTCTTGACAAGATCGTAGCCCTCTGTGACGATTTGATTGAAGCGCATGGAGATTGGCTTCCCAGGTTTAAGTAGGCTTTTTGGCGGTCCCCCCGCTATTGCTTTTTTCATTTCAGTGGCTTATCATTAGCAGTGAGAAAGCTATAAGTCCGGCCAATGATTTAAATTCGTATTACGGGGGGACTCCATGATTGATTGTATTATTTTTGACATCGACGGGACACTGATCGACACCGAAGAATCCATCATCAAGGCTTTGCAACGGCTGCTGAAGGAGCGCCTGGGAAAAGACTGTTCCGATGAAGAGCTGTCCTTCGTCCTGGGCATCCCGGGGACGACTGCCCTGGAAAAACTGGGCCTTTCCCACATCGAAGGCTTGAATGACGTGTGGAACGACTATATTGAAAACTATTACTGGAACTGCATCAAAGTGTTTGACGGCATTGAAGCTGCGCTTAAGACTCTTAAAGAGAATAACATAAAAACCGGGATCGTTACTTCAAGGACCAGGGAGGAATTTGATACACAGTTCATCCCCTTTGGTCTGGCGGAATACATGGACTGCGTTATTTGTGCGGACGACACCCTCCACCACAAGCCCCATCCCGAGCCCCTGTTGAAGTTCCTTGAGCTTTCGGGCGTTTGCCCTCAAAATTCAATCTATGTTGGGGATACGGCGTATGATATGGCATGTGCGAAAGGTGCAAATATTAAATTCGCATTGGCATCATGGGGATCAAGGGACAACAGCATAAACCCGGATTATGTCCTGTCCAAACCGCAGGATATCGTGGCGCTTTGCGCCGGTTAAGCGGCAAATGGCCCAATTAAAAAGGCACTGATTCACGCTCAATGCCCTTTCCGGTTTTCTATTCGATTTAGATGATCCCTGATATCAATTTGTGCCTGATGATCTTCTCTGATTTTTCCTTGGAGGCGTCAGGCTTTTTCATGGTTTGCGCAGCTAAATCAAAAGCTTTGTTAATCAAGGTATCGCTCATCTTAAACTCTTTGGCTGCCATTTCCATCACAACCTTGTCGTGTTTAGGACTATAACCTTTATCCCTTTTTTCAAGCTTTGTATATTGGTTCTGACAAAAATCATAGATTTCCAAACATTTTCTCGAATCCAGCAAGCTGTACACCCCTTTCCATCGTTATTATCTAACCGCGCTATATATGTACCCCGAAAAGTACATGTTAAAACGACAAAACCGCTACTTCAATGCAGCGGTTTTGTATTCCAGGCGTCCTGTACTTGTTTTGCGGCCCCTTTCACCGGCCTCAGGCATAGCGGTTCACAATGGCCGCCATCTTATCAAATTTTCTCTCCATGTCCTCCAGCAGCTTGAACTGGGTACGGGCCCGGTCAAGGTTGTGTCCCTCGCGGTGGACCTTAAAATAGGTATCGCCGTTGAGGTAATCCGTCAAAAACCTTATGCCGCATTCAAAGGTCATGATTTCCGCCGAAAAGGGCATAAACTCCACTTCCTCTTTTGTAAAGCTTCCGCCGGCCGCTTCAAGGAACCCCCGGGCAAATTGTTCAAACAGCCCCAGCTCCATCCATACCTTCGATAGATCCCTTTCGTCCTCTGGGGCCGGGTTGGTTCCAAACCTTATGGAATCTCCGAAATCGTAGAGGGAAAGGCCCGGCATTACCGTGTCCAGGTCAATGACGCATATCCCTTCTCCCGTTCTGTTGTCAATCATTACATTGTTGAATTTGGTGTCATTGTGGGTCACCCTTAAAGGCAGCTTTCCTCTCTTTAATAAATCCACCAGGATGGGGGCATAATCAGCCCTTGCCAGAGCAAAGTCAAGCTCCGCCTTTGCTCCCGCAGCACGGTTCATTGTATTCCTTTCGATGGCTGCTTTCAGTGCCTCAAGTCTTTTTGGCGTATGGTGGAAATCGGCGATGGTCTCGTATAACGTTTCTGCGGGATAGTCCCCCAGCAGCTTCTGGAACCTGCCGAAGGCCCTGCCCGCATGATAGAAGTGCAGGGGCTTTTCCACCACCTGGTAGGTCTGGGCGTCCTCGATGAAGATGTACCCGCGCCAGTAGTTGCCTTCGGGGTCTTTGTAAAAGCACTTCTCGTCCAGGGCCGGAATGAGGTTCAGGGTTTCTCTGTCGGGGTCACCTCCTGTTTGAAGGATTTTTTCCCGCAGGTGCCGGGTGATTCCCTCAATGTTCCCCATAAGCTTCTCCGGATTTTTGAACACCCTGTGGTTTATCCTCTGCAGGATGTACCGGTGGCCGCTTCCGTCCTCTTTTTTGAACCGGGCGGCAAAGGTGTCGTTTATGTGCCCGTAGCCATAGGGCTCCGCCTCGATAAACCTTCCCTCAAAGGTGAAGTTTCCGGCGATCTCTTTTATATCAAAGCGTTTTTCCTTATCCATGTGGGTCCTCTTTTCCTTTCTCTTCTTTATGTCCTATACGATTGTACTCCGTTAAATGGCATTGTTTATTCCAATGCGAGAGGTCACTCGCTCCACAGCTTTTCGGGATAAATCCCCCTGCGCACCATATCTGCCACCGCCTGCCTCATCAGGGGCATATCCTCCCGGTATGTAATGCCGTACCACCGTTCTTCCGAGGGCAGCACTTTTACTTTGCCTTTTCCTGAGGATATCAGCCCATTTACCACCTCCGGCAGAAAATATTCCGCCTTGAAAAGATTGTCCCGGTTCTTTTCCAGGAACTCCGGAAATCTTTTTTCAAGCTCGGTAAAAATACCGGGGGTAAAGCCCCAGGTATTCATGGACACCGTGCTGCCCTCCGGAATCCGGACCCAGTGCTCCCCGTCCTCGGTATACCTGGATCCGTTGGGAAATTTCCGTATCCTGGTCCTCTCATGGATCTCCTTCAAGTATCCTTTTTCATCGGTGGTGCAAACACCCCTTGCCACATGGCCATGCTCCGTCAGGGTGTTTTCCAGCACAAAGCCCACCAGGCCGTATTCATATGCCTCCCCTTTATCTTCCGCACCCTTCAGGAAGCCGGACAGCACCCGGAAAGAGGCGGGTCCGTAAAAATCATCCGCATTGATAACCGCGAAGGGGGAATTCACGCAAGGGCGGCAGCTCAAAACCGCATGCCCCGTTCCCCAGGGCTTGGTCCTGCCCTCAGGCACCTGGAAGCCCGCAGGCAGGTCCTCCACCCGCTGGTAAGCGTACCTTGTATCCACCAGCTTCTCCACCCTTTGTCCGATTTTCTCCCTGAAGGCCTCTTCAATGTCCTCTTTTATAATAAAGACCACGCTTTCAAAGCCTGCTTTTAATGCATCGTGCACCGAATAATCAATGATGATCTCACCATTGGGACCCACAGGGTCTATCTGTTTCAGTCCTCCGTACCGGCTGCCGATTCCTGCCGCCATAACAACCAAAGTCGGTCCTTTCACTCTGTCTTCCTCCCTCTCACATAACCTTCCGGATTTTTTGACTGCCACCGCCATGCGTCCTCGCACATGCGTCCGATCCCCTCTTTTGCCTGCCAGCCCAGTTCATTTTTTGCCTTGCCGGGGTCGGCAAAGCATTCTGCCACGTCTCCCGGCCTTCGCTCCACAATTCGGTAGGGTATTTTTCTGCCGCAGACTTTTGAAAATTCCCCGATCATTTCCAGTACGCTGCAGCCCCTGCCTGTCCCCAGGTTGTAAGCCTCAATTCCCCGCTTTTCCCGCAGCCTTTCCAGGGCTTTCAGATGCCCCAGTGCCAGGTCCGTTACATGGATATAATCCCGCACTCCCGTACCATCCCTTGTGGGGTAGTCACCCCCGAAAACGCGGAGCTCCTTCAGCTTTCCTGCCGCCACCTGGGATATGTAGGGCAAAAGGTTGTTGGGAATGCCGTTGGGATCCTCCCCGATAAGTCCGCTGGGGTGGGCTCCTACGGGATTGAAATACCGGAGGACCACCATGTCCCAGGCAGGGTCCGATCTATACAAATCCCCCAGTATCTCTTCAATCATCAGCTTTGTCCGGCCATAAGGGTTGGTGGCGGACAGGGGAAATTCCTCGGTAATGGGTACCTTTTCAGGCTCTCCGTAAACCGTTGCGGAGGAGCTGAAAACCAGCTTCTTCACATGATGCTTCTTCATGGCCTCGCAAAGCGCCAGGGTCCCCGTTATATTGTTGTGGTAATAGCGGAGGGGCATGGCTACCGATTCGCCCACGGCTTTCAGCCCCGCGAAATGGATGACTGCGTCAATGCTTTCCCCTGCAAATATTTTTTCCAGGGCCTCCGGCTCCAGCAAATCGGCCCGGTAGAACTTTACCGCCTTGCCGGTGATCCTCTCCACCCTTTTTAGGGCTTCTTCCTTGCTGTTGCAGAGGTTATCCACCACCACCGTTTCGTATCCTGCCTCAAGCAGTTCCACACAGGTATGGCTTCCTATATATCCGGCTCCCCCGGTAACTAAAATAGACATGGAAATACTCCTTTCAAGGTGCACCCGACCGTACACCGTCTCTCTTTTTCTTGCATCCTATGGTATAATCATATTGCATAAAGCGTGCATTTTCTTTGTACGTTACGTCGGATTTTTTGCACTTTCGGGCATTGGAAACAGAGGGACAGGGCCATGGATTATGTCGGAACTACGCTGAAAGAAGACCTGGCGGTCAGGAAGATTGTGACCGTTCACTATTTTGAATATGCGAAGGATTATCTCTTCGAAGGGGAAAAACACGACTTCTGGGAATTTCTTTATGTGGACAAGGGAGAGGTGGAGGTCATGGCCAACACCCTCGGATATAAGCTCAAGCAGGGCGAAATGATCTTCCATAAGCCCAATGAATTCCATAATGTCTGGGCAAACGGCAGAGTGGCCCCCAACCTTGTGGTCATTTCCTTTGAATGCAGGTCCCGTTCCATGCGGTATTTTGAAAACAAGATCATTCCTATCGGCGATCCGGAAAAAAACCTTCTCGCCCAGATCCTCCGGGAAGCACGGGAAGCTTATTCCTCCCCCCTGGACCAGCCGTCCTTGAAAAAGCTTGAGAAAAGGACAAACTCCCGTTTCGGCTGTGAACAGCTGATAAAGCTCTACCTGGAGCAAATGCTGATCAACATGATCCGCAAGGGCAGCAGCATAAGCAGGGTCAGCAAGCTTTCCTCCGCTGTAAAGGAAAGGTCCGACGAGGACATGGTGAAAAAAATCATCGGCTTCCTGGAGGCGAACATTACAAGGGAACTATCCTTTGATGACGTTTGCCGGTTCTCATCTTTAAGCAAAACCAACCTGAAGGTGTTATTCAAGGAAAAAACGGACAGGGGTGTCATGGAGTTTTATAACCATTTAAGAATTGAAAAGGCCAAAACGCTGATACGGGAGGGCAACCACACGCTGACGGAAATCGCCGAATACCTGGGGTACAATTCCATTCATTACTTCTCAAGGCATTTCAAAAAAGTGACGGATATGGCACCCTCACAATACGCCACTTCCGTGAGGGCGAAGATTTAGGCCATCCATCAGGCTTTCTTCTGCTCTATAAAGGATTGGAGTCCCGCTTCCTTTATGGCATTGATCACCTCGGGAGTCCTGTCCTTGTTGAATTTTTTCAATATGCTTCCCACATGGGCCTTGACGGTAACCAGCTCTACACTCCTGGTTTTTGCAATCTCCCTCTGCTTCAGACCCTTCATCAGCAGCTTCAGCACGTCCATTTCCGAAGCCGTAAGCCCCGACAGGATATTCATCACAAATAGGATGCTTTCCTTGATGGAGCCGAATTCCTTCATGCGTTTCCGGATGACATAGGCAACATAGGAATTCAAGGAAGAGGTATTGTTATAGGCCGCCCTTACGGCATCAAGGATCTGGGCCGACGAAGCCGTCTTCAGCACATAGTCCACCGCTCCGGCCTCAAAAGCGGATAAGATCATTTCCTCTTCATCATGGCAGGTCAGCATGACAATTTTGACCGCCGGGTAGAGGCGCATGAGCTTCCTGCACACGTCCAGCCCTTCGGTACGGCTTTTCATCTCAATATCCAGCAGGATCACATCCGCCTCCCGCATCTTCAGGATGCTGAAAAGCCCTTCACTGTCAAAAACATTTCCCACCACCTGGATGTCCCTTTCATAATTCAGCAGATTGTAATAGATGTTGTTGAGGGGTTCGTAATCCTCTACAACAATACACCTGATTGCATCTTTCATAATAAAAGCTACCCCCTGTTCATCGGAATAAAAATGTATGCCTTCGTGCCTTCATATTCCTTGCTTTCCAGATGGATTGCACCGCCGAAGGCTTCGATCACTTTCTGGCAGTAGGACAGGCCGATCCCCCAGTTGGAGGACATGGGCTTTGTGGAAAAGAAGGGTTCAAACACTTTATTGGCATGTTTGCTGTCGATCCCCGAGCCATTGTCGGCGATGACGATCACCCCATAGCTGTCCCTTTCTTCAACGGTAACCTCAATCACAGGCTTCTTCTGCCTGCTGCAGGCTTCAACTGCATTGATGATAAGGTTGTCCACCACCTTTTCGAACTGCTTCGGATCGAGCAGTAAATAGATTTCATTCCTGCACTCATATTTCAGGCAGACCCTGGCATTGACCTTCGCCTGCTTGGAGATGATCCGCTCCATCAGTTCATTGATGCTGACGTTTTCGTACTTCAGCCGGACAACCCCCGTTTCTTTGAAGGAAGCCCCCATTTTCTCGATGGAGCCGTTGCAGATCTTTACGATTTCCTGTGCCAGTTCCGCCCTCCTGTTGTCGTCCTTCGCTGCCGCCATCTGCTCCGACAGCAGCTTGATCGCTATGAGCTGGTTTTTGATGGAATGGGAAAAAACCTTCAGCCCCACATGGGCCAGGTCCATCTGCTTCTGGAAATTGACCTTGTTTTTCCTTACGCTGATCTCAAAGATGTTGTATCTCCACATGGCATACACCAGCACCGCGATGGAGAATATGCCGAAATAGGTGATAAATCCGTACAGGAATTCATTGTAGGGTGCACTTATGCTGGAAAGCAGGTAAAGACGCCTGTAAAATATCTTGTGGTTGGGGAACCAGTAGAACAGCACCATGAACAGGATGTGTATGGGGACGATTCCAAAGATCATATACATGAACTTTTTCTGCATGATGGGAATGATCTGCCTGTATACATATACCACCAGTCCGATGGACACAACAAGAGAGCCTTTGATGGCAACGTTGAACAGTATGTTCAGAACCTGGTACAATGCGCTGGCCTGCTTGTTCACCAGCAGATAGGCCGGGGTCCCGTTGTAGTCATACACCAGGTTGATGACCGACGGGTCGTAGATGATCACCGTCATAAGGGGAATTCCCGCCGCCGCAAAAAAACCCCAGGGCCTTACGCCGCTTTTGTTGATATAGGAGAGGGGAAAGCATACGGCTCCGAAGATATACAAAGAGGTGCCCACGTTCATCAGCCTGTAGCCCTTTGAAATATCCAGCTTCATGTAGTAATCCAGGGCCCAGATGAGCCTGGATATGCTTCCAAAAAGCTTGTCTTCATTGAAGCTGCTGATGTATGCATTGAACAGCGCCAGTCCCGCAAAGGCCAGAATGAATCCTACCAGCATGAAATAAAACCAGATGATGTTTTTGCTCCTGTGGTTTTTTGAAATCAACAGGACGCTGAAGGCCAGGAATGTGACGAATAAATAGATCATGGCGTTTTTTCTTCCGTTTGCTGCTTTTTGTCCTCCATCTGGGACCAAAACAGCGTTGACTCCTTCTTCATCTGACTTATAAAATCGCCGGGTGTCAATTTTCCGTAGACAAGCTTGTTGTCCAGGGGAACAAACACGCTGGAACTCCATGCGGGAAACTCGGCCCATAGGGCTCCATAGGGCTTGTATAGCCTCCGGGCATTGCCCAGGTATTCCCGTACGTCTGCCAGCGCCTGCGGGTATGGCAAATCTGTCCTTGCGGAAATATTATTTGTAATGGCTATAAACTTCCGGGCATTTTCCTCCTTCGTCATAAACCGGAGGAAGGCCTTCGCCTGGCCTATCTTTTTCGAGTCCTTCGGGATGGCGCATCCGATAAAGCCCACCTCCACATCGGATACCCTGCCTTCTCCCCCTTCCACCCGCGGGAAAGGATAAAAGCCATATTCAAAGTCCGCACCTGCATAGTTTTGTGTCTCGTTGGGTATCCAGGTGGAGCAAAGAAGGCTTCCATGCTTCCCTTGTGCCCATTCAACCTGGGCAGTGGGCCATTCACATTTTTCATACCCCTCCTGGAAATGGTTTTTACCTGCTTTGCCAAGCTCATATACCATCTGGGCGGCTTTCAGGTATCCCGGCTCCTCCCACACCGCCCCGGTGGGATCTTTCGCCGCTTTTACCAGGGCCTCCGGTCCCAGAATTCTTTCAACGGCCCAGCAGTAGTAGTAGGCATTGTACCAGATGATATTCCCATCAAGAGCGATGGGGTTTATCCCGTTGTCCGCGAGGATTTCATTGTTCCTGATAAAACCCTCCCAGCTTTCCGGCGCCTTCAAGCCGTATGTTGAGAAAAGGCTTTTATCATAAAAAAATCCCGAGGTTACGAACTCATAGGGAAACAGGTACAGCTTTCCCTGCTCCTCATAGAAACCCAGAAACTTTTCTCCGAACACATCGATGAGCCGCTCCTGTCCCTCCGGGCCTTTTTCATTGTAAAACATCTCTTTGAGGTCCACAGGTTCAAGGGTACCGGAAGTTACCAGGGAAGAGAGTTCATTGAATTCCTGCTCCACCAGGTCGGGCGGATCGCCCATCAGCAGCCTGCTTTTGATCTTTGTGAGCACATCCCTGTCGGAAAAAATGAGCTTGACGCCAATGCCCGTTTCCTTTTCGAAACCCGCGGCCATTTGCCTCAGATACTCGGCCTGGGCTTCACCGGCATTCCACATGGAAGCATATTCAATCAGGTTGTCTTCTCCCTTTACTTTGACAACCGTTCCACAGCCAGCCATAAAATAAACGATCGGAATTATAACAACAAAAATTAGTGAAAAAAGAAGGCCAGACTTATATTTAGACAATTCCCAACCCCCTGACTCATAGTTACCTGCCGCTGCAGCCAGGCTATATACTACCATTTTACCACCCTTCCATCAAAACCTGAATAAGCTTTGGTATAGTTTTTCGTTATACCATTTGAGCTTTTTTCGCTTTTCCAGCCTGTCCAGGTATAAAAAAAGTTTTGTCTTCGATAAAATCCCTATCCGCCATATAATGGACCTAAAATTTATGGGAGGGGAACAAAAATGATAAAAAAGAGCCTTTTATCCCTGGCAGCATTGACCGTTTCAGCAGCCATACTTTTGTCGGCCTGCGGCGGAGGTGCTGCGCCAAAAGAGGACACCAAACCACCGGAAGCGCCTGCGGCCGGTACCGGCAGTGATGCCAAGGCGGAAGCCAAGCTGAAAGGCGACCTGGTTTACTGGTCCATGTGGAATGAGACAGAGCCCCAGGCCCTGGTAATAAAGGATGCCGCCGCAGATTTTGAAAAAACAAATCCCGATGTAAAAATCAAAATCCAGTGGAGCGGACGTGAAATAAGGAAGACCCTTGTACCGGCGCTGGATGCAGGTCAGGTCATCGACCTTTGGGACGAGGACTGTGAAAGAATCGTCAAGAACTACCAGAAATACTCCCTCAAGCTGGACGACCTCTATGGAAAAGCTTATCCTACAACCAATAGCAAGCCCTATAAGGATATCGTCATGCCTTCTCTTGTAAATCTCGTCTCCAGCTTCTCGACGGACAAAGGACTGTATGCGGTTCCCTACCAGCCCATGGTGATCGCCTTCATGTACAACAAGGAGCATTTTGAGAAAGCGGGATTAAAAAGCACGCCGAAAACCTGGGCCGAATTTGTGGACGCATGCGAGAAGCTGAAAGCTGCAGGTTTCACACCCCTGACCAACGACGACGCCTATATCGACCTGCCCATTGGCCATCACCTTTCAAGGTACCTGGGCGTAAAAGCCGTTGAAGAGCTGGTCAAAGACAAAACAGGTGCAAAATGGGATGACCCCAAGGTGCTGAAAGCTCTGAAGGACTATGAAGCCCTTGTGGCCAAGGGTTATATATCCCCCGCAGTAGCTACCAACAAGTGGCCCGCAGGCCAGCAGGAAATCGCAACCGGTAAAGTTTCCATGTACCTGAACGGAACCTGGCTGCCCAATGAAATTATGGGGACCACCGGGCCGGAATTCAAATGGGGACAATTTGCATATCCTGCCGTGGAAGGCGGTGTGGAAGGAACCAGCGCGGGTATTTACGGAGCCCAGGGCTTCCAGATCAACAAGGACTGCAAAGCCCCGGAAACCGCCTTCGCTTTTGCCGTGTCCATGACCACCGGCAAATGGGACCAGGAGCTGTCGGCCAAGACTTTCGGCGCTCCCATGTCCTCCGATACCCCGTGGCCTGAACAGATTGCCGAGGAAAAAGAAATATTCTCCTCCATGACCCTATGGTATCCCTGGGGTGCCGGCGTGGATGCGGACAGCGACAAACTGCCGATTATCAACGCGAATTTTACAAAGCTTTGTTCCGGCAAGCTCAAAGCCGAAGACTTTATTAAAAATGTCAAAGCAAATACAAAGTAATTCTTACCGCATAAAAGCGGCCTAAAGATTACAGCAGCAGTCTGTTGAAGGTTATGGCAGCGGGACGGGGCGTTCCGCTGCCATAACCAGGATTTTGTGTTTTGCGCACAACGAAGGGAATGAAATCCGTATGAAACGAAGTAAAGTCATGATGTTTGCTTTTCTCGCACCCGCTCTGTTCTCGTTTTTGCTTGTATACCTTTATCCTACCGTCAGAACCTTTATCATGAGCTTCTATTATGTGAAAAATGTTACGGACAGGGTATCTTTCTGGGAATATGTGGGCCTTGAAAACTATGCAAAGCAGTTCCAGAGCTCCATTTTCATCACGTCCTTATCGAATATATTTTACATCTGGCTCTGGGGAGGCATCATCATCCTCCTGTCGGCCCTGGTTTTCGCAATTCTCCTCACTTCCGGGGTCCGCTTCAAGTCCTTCTTCCGCGCCGTGATCTACCTGCCCAACATCGTATCCGCCGTGGCCCTGGCCACCATGTGGATTCAATACGCCTACAGCCCCAAGTTCGGCCTCTTCAAAACCATCTTCGAGGCCCTTGGGTTGAAGGGGCTTGCAGCCACCGAATGGACCTCTCCGGACAACCAGCTCATGTCGATGATGCTTGCCTATTGCTTTGGCATGATCGGCTATTTCATGCTGATCTTCATGGCGGGTATTGAAAAGATTCCCGTAGACTATTATGAGGCTGCCACCATCGAAGGCGCCAATGTGTCCGGGAAATTCTTCAAAATAACCCTGCCTTTGATGCGGGACGTGTTCAGAACAAGCATTGTATGGTGGTCCATCAATGCCCTGACCTTCTTCATCTGGTCCCAGATGTTTTCCCCCCGCATCCCCGACAGCGGCACGGTGACACCCATGGTGGTCATGTACTTCACCGTCTTCGGCCGGGATTTCATGGTCAACGACCCCAGGCTCATCAATGCCGGGGCAGGCGCTGCCGTCGGTGTAATACTGACATTGCTGGTATTTGTTATGTTCGTGATCGTAAATCTTCTTATCAAAGAAGAGAAGCTTGAATACTAAAGGGGGTGTAATCATGGCTAACAGCAATATAAAAACCAAATCTCCAAAACCGCACCTCTCCATGCTTCCGGGATATGCTCTCTTAATCCTCTGGTGCGCTTTCACCTTCGTATTGATTGGCTGGGTCTGCCTGGCATCCCTGTCAACCACCAAAGGGATCTTCACAAACCAGTTGTTCGCTACGGGCATTCATTTTGAAAACTATGTCAAGGCCTTTGTGAACAACAATGTGGGCAAGTATTTTATGAACAGCCTGCTCTACACCTTTGTTTCCTGCTTCGGTATCATTTTCCTTGCGGCGCCCTGCGCCTATGTGCTGGCAAGGTACACCTTTGCGGGAAATAAATTTCTGCAGAGCGTCTTTGTCTCCGCCCTTGGAATTCCCCAGATCATGCTGATCCTTCCCCTGTTTTCCATTACCGCTCAGTTGAGCCTCATGAACTCCCGCTGGGTGCTGATGGTGCTGTACATATGCCTGAATGTCCCGTTTACCGTCTTCTTTCTCATAAGCTTTTTTTCCAACCTGTCCTTTTCCTTTGAAGAAGCGGCGGCTATCGACGGCTGCAGTCCCATCAAAACCTTCTGGGTCATCATGCTGCCCCTTGCCCAGCCGGGCATCATCACCGTAACCATTTTCAACTTCATCACGGTGTGGAATGAATTCTTTATGGCGCTGATCTTTGCAAACCAGTCGGACATGCGCCCGCTGGCCCTGGGACTGTACACAATGGTCCAGTCCATGCGGTACACGGGAGACTGGGCAGGCATGTTTGCCGCCGTGGTCATTGTCTTCCTGCCTACGCTCATCCTCTACCTTTTCCTGTCGGAAAAAATCATCGCCGGCGTAACGGGAGGGGCTATCAAGGGTTGAGGAAGCATTTCATGTGAATCAACACGACTTTGACAGGCCGGCAAAAAGCACTGTTTACAAAAACTACGAATAGGAACAGCAGAGAGTAAGAGCGCATTCGGCCTATGGGCTGAGTGCGCTCTCAAAATACTTCTTCTATGCGTTTTTTAGCTCCTATGGCGTCGGCAGCCGTGCCGCCGCCCGGGATACCCGCCTTATTTCCTGTGAACCCGTCACAATCATTCGCCCCAGTATTTCAGGGCGATTCTTTGCCCCTGGTCAATCTTCGCCCACTGCTCGTCTTCGGTCAGCTCATTTCCTCCATCACAGGAGGCAAAGCCGCACTGGTGCGAAAGAAGCAAGCGGTCTTTCGGGATAATCCCGGACGCTTCGTCCAGCAATCTGATAACGCGGGATTCGTCGTCCAGGGTGTTTGTCTTGCTCGAAAGCAACCCGAGTACGATTTCAGTATCGGGTTTTTCCTTAAACACCACAAGTGCGTCAAGCGAACCCGCTCTCTCGTCGTCCCACTCAAGGAAAAAGCGGTCGTATTTCAGTTGTTTCAGGAACAATTCGGCAATCTTGATGTAGGAGCCGCCGCCCATATTTCGAGAATCGTAGTTGCCACGGCAGTTGTGCGTCCACATTTTCAATCCAAGGCCGTGACCGAAATCGATCACCGTGTTGTTGATGTCGATAAATTCCGCTGCCAACGCCCGGACCGTTTCCTGGTTGATATTTTCACCCGTGTACGGAGAGTTGGGGTTGTCATCGGCGAAAATCTCCCACAGGCAATCGTCGAATTGCAGAATCTTCCCCCCTGCTGCGGCGTATTCCTCAACGAATTCTTTGTACGCCTGGACAAGTCCCGCTTTTAACTCCTGCGGCGTGGAATAGACGGAATCTTTGCCGCCGATGTTGTCCGACCACGAAAGCTCCCCGAAGATATGCGACGGCGATGGAACACAGAGCTTCGTTTCTCTGCCGCCTGCCATTGACGTCAGTCTTTTGAAAACCTTAATGAAATGGTGGTTCTTGCCGCTGAGGGGCTCGGTAATGCGCAGACCAATGTCACGGCGGGTTTCGTATTTTTGGGTTTCGTCCTTGTCGCGAAAAAAGTAGCCGTGGGCCGCGATATACCGGCTGATGCCTTTCAGCGCCCAAACGAAGTCCAGGTGCCACATGGACTTCGAGTATTCGCCGTCCGTAATGACCTCAAGTCCGTGCTGGATTTCCTTATCCACCACAGCTTTGGTCGCTTCATGCTCGCATTCCTCATACCCCTTAAAATCGGCATAGAAGGGGTATGTAATGTCGTCGCGGTGTTCGATTTGGTATTTGTAACCCAGCAGTTTTTCGGGGCGCAGCAGACTGCCGACGGTTTGAAATTTCTTGCTCATAGGGAGGCCCTCCTGAATGTTTGATGTAAACATTGTAATGCAAAAAAGGCCCTATAGTGTAATTCCATTATTCTATGCCACGTTATAGTTATTAACTATATCCCCTCATCCATAAGAACATCGTACCCGGCCACCACCTGTTTTAATTCCTCAAGGTACATCGTCGCCTGCTTGGTGAGTTGTATGGAATTATGCGCAATCCAGCCAACTTCTATCGAATCGTCGACACGGAGCGGCACTGCCGTAATATTGTCCCCATTCAAATCCGCGCTTACAATCCCCGTTGAAATCGTGTAGCCGTGGAGGCCGATCATAAGGTTGAAAATGGTCGCCCTGTCACTGACGCGAATTGTTTTCTTGCTGAACGCCGTGCTGAGGATTTCCTCTGAAAAATAGAACGAGTTGTATTCACCCTGCTCAAAGGAGAGGCAGGGATAGTCTTCCAGATCCTCCGGCGTGACATACTCTTTTTTGGAGAGTGGGTTTGATGTGCTGACGAAAATATGCGGCTTAGCGGTAAACAGCGGATGGAATGTCAAGCCGTCCTCGCGCAGCAGTTTTTCAAGTACCCTTTTATTGAACGGATTCATGTACAGAATGCCAAGTTCGCTCCGCAAGGTCTTTACATCCTCGATAATCTCATATGTCCGTGTTTCGCGCAGCGTAAATTCATACTCGTCCGCGTTGGTTTTCTTGACCATATTCACGAACGCGTTTACCGCAAAGGCATAGTGTTGGGTTGAGATGGAACATAAACGGCGGGACGGCTTCTTGCTCAAATAGCGTTGCTCAAGAAGGCTTGCCTGCTCGACAACCTGGCGGGCATAACCCAAAAACTCCACGCCTTCCATCGTCAGTGTGATGCCTTTCGGCGTTCTGCTAAAGAGTTCGACTCCCACCTCGGTTTCCAGGTCTTTCACCGCGTTTGACAAACTCGGCTGTGCGATAAAAAGGCTCTCCGCCGCCTTATTGATAGAGCCGCAGTTCACCACCTCGATAAAGTACTTAAGCTGTTGCAATGTCATCGGATTTTCCTCCCGGCATCGAAAATCTTGCGCAGGTGTAAATTGTATAATAACCGCGCCAATCATTTCAGCAGTTATTATATCATGAATTTACAAAAATTCATGCTATGGTTCAACAAGTCCCCCTATTTGTTGACCATTCTGAAGTCAATATCCCTGGGTGGCTCATAATTCTCCCGCACATACCGCAGCAAATCTTCGTCTGCCTCCGTTCCCTTTTCCTCCGCCAGTTTTATGGCTTTATACCTGAACCACAGGTCCGTCAGGATCACCTCCCCTTCCTTTATGCCCGCAAATTCGTGGTGGAACAGGCTTTCAACGAAAGCATACTCTCCAAGCTCGATGGCCGCAGTCCCTGCCACAAGCCGCAGCCTTTCGTTCCCCTGCAGTCCTTCCGGCAGTTCCCTGTATGCACGCCACACTTCCTGATACCTGCCCATATCCCTGAGCAGCTCCAGATACTCCACCGCCAGGGAAAGCTCCCCCGACGCGCCCGGCAGCTCCATGGCCCTGTCCATATATTCCAGGGCTTTGTCCCAGCGGCCTTTGATTTTTTCAGCCACCGCCAGGTTCCTGTAGCTCCAGGGGGATTCGCACTTCTTTATGGACTCCTCCCAGAGGCCTATGGCCAGTTCTTCCCTTCCCGCCTCAAATTCCATTACGCCTGCGTGGAGCAGCGCGTACCAGCTCCGGTTGTTTTCCTCCTTCAGGCTGGAATCCAGCAGCAGCTTCCATTCCTTCTGCACCATCCATGCGCCGGGAAGCTGCCCCGGTTCTTTTTCGCCCAGATATCCTTCCTCCAGGAGATTGAGCCAGGGATACTGTTCCTCTCCCAGGGTGGCTTCCGGAAATACCAGTCCTTCCGGCGGCCTCTCCATTTCCCGGGCAGCCATCCTCCGAACTTCCAGTGCTCCCCAGCCGGAGCCTGTGTGCAGCAGTTCCCCGGGTTCCCTTCCTGCATTGTCCCTGAACATTTTTTCCCTTTGGTACAATTCCGCTTCTGGCAGCTTTCTTTTTATTTCTTTTCCAATGTAGTCCTTTGCCTTCTGCCAATCCCCGTCATGGGCATACTCGGGTTCCACTGAGGCGCCACCAAAGGCCTGGGTCCAGTCCCATACCGCACCGGCAGGCATATCCAGCCCATGGTGCTGGGTGGGCGCCAGTCCGGCCTGTATCTCCAGGTACGCCTCTCCCGGCACCGCAAGGAATTCCTGCCACCGCTTTCCCCCGGGGTGATTGCCCCAGCAGAACATCTTCCGGTAGCGCAGCCTTTCTGTGGACACCTCGAAGAACACCTCTCCGTTTTTATAGGCTGCCGCCTCCCAGTGGTTTTTTCCCGGAGGGCACTGGAAGAAATATTCATTGGAATAGGGAAATGCCGACGGATAGGAAAAATCTTCCCCTGGCTGCAAGGGAAGCTCCGGCATTTTCGAATAGCCGTACACTTTCTTCTCTCCCGCCATGGCCCCGGGGTCAATGTATATGATCTCTTCCGCAGATGCAAAAACCCTTACTTCCGGTGTTTCCGGCACCGCAATATTTGTCCACCAGTACATGGGTGTGTCTTCCCTGTTGGGGTTGACGACCCTGGTATAGGCATACAGTACCCGGGAGTCCTCCGGCAGGTAAAAGTCGATTTGCCAGAAGAGCCTTTTGCACCGTTCAAATTCATACAGCCGGAGGAATTGCGTCCCATCCTCCCCATGAACCGTGGCGGCAAATACGGAGGAACAGGTATGAAAGGCATGTCCCACCTGCCCTATATTCCACTCGATGCCCCCTGAAAACCAGGCTTTGCGTATTGCCAGGTTTCCGGGCTGAAATACCGGATTCCTTGAGAGCAGTTCCCTGCCGGTCGCTTTGTCTATAAGGGAACTGAGCCTGCCTCCCAGTTCGGGTAAAAAGGTGGCTTTCAAGTGCTCATTTTCCATAAGGATTTGTTTGAACTGCAGCTTTGCACGCTTCCGGGAAAAACGGTCCTGAAAACGGTAGGGCAGCAGCCTGAAGCCCACCTGCTCGCCGAATTTGTCTTTCTTTTCCTCCGGGAAGGGCTCCACATATCCGATATCGATGTCCTGTTTCCTGTCCCTGAAAAAAGGCAGGGGATTTTCCCCCTCCAGGGGAGCCCCCGTAATATTCATTGTTGCCGTACGTATTACCGTCATCGCCTGTCACCTCGTCAAAAGTTTTTCATAACGCACCGGTTCTGGAGAAAATTTTTCGATTGTAGAAAAATTTTCTTACCCCTTCGCGTTTCAACGAGGCGGGAGATATTCTCGCCGCCTGAAAACCGAAACGGTACCTGCCCCTAATAGAGGCGAGAAACATCCGGTGCCTCGTTATAATCCTAGTGTAGGCCGCCCATGGGGAGTTGAGTAGATGATTCTTTTGTTATACCCTGCCTTGAAAAAAGTTCATCGAATTGCTCCAAGGTATAAGGAAACACTATACCGCAAGCATGCTGCAAACACTTGAATATATATTCATATAACTATTGCATTTTATAATTCCCCAGCCTATAATATAATTATAACATATGAATATTTACTCAGATGATCAAATATACAAGGGAGGCATGAGAGTATGATAGAATACAAAGCCGACATCGTCCGGTGCGATTGCAACGTCATTCACCAGGAGATCGTGGATAAGGTAAAAGCAGCCATGCCGGTGGAAGAGAACCTGTACGACCTGGCGGAGCTTTTCAAAGTTTTCGGCGATACCACCCGGATTAAAATACTTTATGCCCTGACCGCTTCCGACATGTGTGTTTGCGATATTGCAGTCCTGCTGAATATGACGCAGTCTGCCATCTCCCATCAGTTAAGGGTGCTGAAGCAGGCCAAGCTGGTAAAATACCGCAAAGAGGGCAAGGTAGTTTTTTACTCACTGGATGACGAGCATGTCAAGACCATCTTCGACCAGGGCTTGATCCACGTAACAGAATAAGCAGCAGCATACTTGAAAGAGGGTGTTTTAGTGGAGGCAACATTAAAAAAGGAATTGATACTGGAAGGCCTTTGCTGCGGCAACTGTGCCGCTAAAATAGAAAGAGACATAAACAAGTTGGATGGGGTAAACACCGCAAATGTGGATTTTGTTTCAAAGACTCTTTCCATGGAGGTTGAAAGCACGGCAGATTATAATGAAATCTTTGCTCAAACCAGCGACATCGTAAAAAAGCATGAGCCGGATATTTTAATCAAAGAAAAGGAAAAAGCCGTACCGGGCCGCAAAATAATTTATTTTTCAGGCCTGAACTGCGGGGACTGCGCGCAGAAAATTGAAAATGCGGTCAAACACCTCCCCGGGGTTAAGGATGCCTCACTGGACTTTGTTTCCCAGAAGCTGACCCTCGATGCAGTCAACAAACGGGATTTGCCGGAGCTGGTCCGGCAGGCGGTTGAAATTGCCCTGCGGATTGAGCCGGGAATTGAGGTTGCAAGCGACGGCAAGCCCCAGGAAGTGTCTTCCGATAAAGAGAATAAGGAATGGATAAAAAAAGCAGCCTTTGGCCTGGGTGCTGCAATTTTTGCTGTCGCCCTCCTCACAAACTTTTCTTTTTGGGTTGAGTTCGGGCTTTTTCTGGCAAGCTACCTTCTGGTAGGCAGCAAAGTAGTTCTCCGGGCCTTAAAAAACATCTCAAAGGGGCAGGTTTTCGATGAGAATTTCTTAATGAGTGTGGCCACCATCGGGGCTTTCGCCATCGGAGAATTTCCCGAAGGTGTGGCGGTAATGCTTTTCTACCAGATCGGGGAGTTCTTCCAGGACATGGCGGTCAACCGTTCCCGCAAATCCATCACCGCCCTGATGGACATCCGTCCGGACTTTGCCAATCTGAAGGTGGGCGATGAAATACAAAAGGTTTCTCCCGGAGAAGTTTCCATCGGTGATGTCATTGTTGTAAAACCCGGAGAAAAGGTTCCCCTGGACGGTAAAATCCTTGAGGGCAGGTCCGCACTGGACACTTCCGCCCTGACAGGCGAATCCCTTCCCAGGGATGTAGAACCCGGCAATGAAGTTTTGTCCGGTTCCATCAATAAAAATGGCGTTCTTACCGTTGAGGTCACCAAGGAATTCGGAGAATCCACCATCTCCAAAATCCTTGATCTGGTCCAGAACGCAAGCAGCAAGAAGGCTCCTACGGAAAATTTCATTACAAAGTTTGCAAGGTATTACACCCCCTTCGTGGTGTTCGCCGCCGTTGCACTGGCTGTCATTCCTCCGCTGGTGGTTCCCGGCGCCACCTTTGCCCAATGGATCAACAGGGCCCTGGTATTCCTGGTGGTCTCCTGCCCCTGCGCGCTGGTGGTTTCCATTCCCTTGAGCTTTTTCGGAGGTATTGGTGGAGCTTCCAGGAACGGTATCCTGGTAAAAGGAAGCAATTACCTGGAAGCACTGAACAATGTGGATACCGTCGTATTTGACAAAACGGGCACCCTGACCAGAGGTATTTTCACCGTCACCAACATCACCGGTAAGGGTTCCCTCACCGACGCGGAAATCCTTGAGTACGCCGCATACGCCGAAAGCTATTCAAACCACCCCATTGCCCTTTCCATCCAGAAAGCTTACGGCAAAGCCATCGATAAAGCGGAGGTCTCGGGATATGAAGAAGTTTCCGGCCACGGCGTCAAGGTGACCGTGAGAGGAAAAACTGTCCTGGCGGGAAATGCCAGGCTTATGTCGCAGGAGAACATCCCTTTTGAGGAAGTGGAGGCCTACGGTACCGTAGTCCATCTGGCAGTTGAAAGCAGCTATGCAGGACATATTGTCATCTCCGACGAAATAAAGCCTGACAGCAGGCAAACCATGAAAGAGCTCAAAAAGTTGGGCGTGAGAAGTCTGGTGATGCTCACGGGAGACAGCCGGCCGGTGGGTGAAAAAATCGGGAGCGATATGGGTCTGGATGAAGTCTATGCCGAACTCCTCCCCCATCAAAAGGTAGAGAAGCTGGAAATGCTTGAGGGCAGAAAAGCTGCAAAGGGTAAGCTTGTTTTTGTAGGCGACGGCATCAATGACGCACCGGTGCTTGCCCGTGCCGACGTGGGGATCGCAATGGGAGGCCTGGGCTCCGATGCGGCCATCGAGGCCGCCGATGTGGTATTAATGACGGATGAGCCGTCAAAACTGGTAAGCGCCATAAAAATCGCCAGGAGAACCCGTAACATCGTCTGGCAGAACATCCTTTTTGCCATGGGCGTAAAGGCCGTCATACTTCTTCTGGGGGCAGGCGGTATTGCCACCATGTGGGAAGCGGTATTCGGCGATGTGGGAGTTGCGGTGATCGCCATCTTAAACGCCATGCGCGTGATGAAATCAGGGGACGTTTCTTAAAAGAAACGTCCTTTACAATACATCAGGGAGGCTTTGTATATGGACATTTTTTTAAAGGTATATGTTCCCGTCTATATGGCCGTATTTTTCCTGGCCGCAATGCTTTTACCCTCCTGGCTTTTGTACAGAAGAACCGGGGTAAATCCCGTCACCTTCGGCAAAGGCGCGGAATCGGCCCATGATTATATCGGCCTGGTATTCAAGCTCATTTTTTCCGTGGTCACGGTCTATGTGATCTGCAACAGCTTTACCGGCTTTGGAAAACTCGCTTTTATGGACACCCCGGTTTTAAGTACCGCCGGCATCGTCCTCTCCCTCCTTTCACTGGCCTTCATCCTTGCCGCGCAGAGGACCATGGCGGATTCCTGGCGTATCGGCATTGACGAAAAGGTGAAAACGGAACTGGTTACGACAGGTATTTTCAGCCGGGTCAGAAACCCCATTTTCTCCGGCATGCTGCTGGTGCTGGCAAGTCTGTTTTTATTGATTCCCACGTCCTTTACAGCCTTTGTGGCCATACTGAGCTATATCCTCATCAACATCCAGGTCAGGCTGGAAGAAGAATTTCTTGCGCGGGTCCACGGGGAACGGTATCTTGAATATAAAAAGCGGGCCGGAAGGTTTCTCCCCAGGCTTCTCCGGCGTTAGGGGCCTCTCTCCGGCCGCGTCCGGCGGAAATGAAAATACTTACGAACTTATGAAGTCCCCTCCGTTTACATGGATAATCTCTCCCGTGACATAGGTGGAATCATCGGATGCCAGGTAAACATACGTGGGACCCAGTTCCACGGGTTGGCCTGTGTCAATATTCCTATTTCCCTACATCCGGACAATTCTATTCATTTTCTCCGTCATGGCCCTTCGGTGCGTGATGAGCAATACTCCTTTTGACTTCGCCAGCTCCAGTATGAGGCCCAGGATTTCCTTTTCATTGACCGTATCCAGCCCTGAGGTAGGTTCATCGAAGATGAAAAAGGGTGCATCTTTAAGAAGGGCTCTTGCGATGGCAAGCCTCTGCAGTTCTCCTCCCGAAAGGCTTGCTCCAAGCTCTGCAACCACCGTATCCAGGCCTTCGGGAAGACCCCTTGTAAACCCATCCATGTTGGCCTGCCTGAGGGCATCAAATATGGCCTCGTCAGCAGCAGCAGGATTTGCCAGCTTCAGGTTGTCCCTGATACTGCTGTTGAAAAAGAAAGGCTTTTGGTCCACAACGGAGAAAAGACTCCGCAGCTTCTCCTTTTCAATGCTTTTTACATCCACTCCATCAATCTGCAGGGTACCTGTGTAGCCCTCGGCAAATCCCAGCAGCAGATTTGCAATTGTACTTTTGCCTATGCCGCTGGCACCCGTCAGGGCAATGGCCTGCCCTCTCCGCAGCGTGAGATTGAAGCCTTTGAGGATGGGCTTTTCCTTTGAATACCCAAAACTCAGGTTTTTTATCCGTATCTCATTCCCCCGGATGTCCGCGGCGGCCTCCGGCCCGGCAGCTTCTGCAGCTGCTTCCCGCACCCGGGGAGGCGGGGCAAAAATCCTGGCGGAAGAAGCAGCGGACTTTTCAATTCTCCCGCCCACGGTGAAAATGGGCAGTGCCGCCTCAAACAAAGCGGAAGAAACCAGGGGGGCCACAGCAATCCATTCTCCCGGCAGCATTCCCCTTGCCGCCATCCAGCAGGATATTGCCAGGCAGGCCCACAGGGAAAGCCCCGGAAACATCGCCGAAAGTGCGCTTGCCGCCGCTCCGTGTGCCGCAGCCCTTTTCGCCGCTTCCAAATCCCGCTCCAGGATGCCTCCCAGCTTTGCCTCCCAGCTCCGTTCCCTGCCGTTGGCCAATATCTCGGGTATTCCATAGGAGAACTCAATAAAGGTTCCGTACATTTTCCCCCTGACTTTCACCGCCTCTTCCCATGCGCCTTTTGCGGCATTCCTCAGGGCATAAGGCACCAGAAATATGGCCAGGGCGAAGATAGTCCCAAAGGTGAAGGCCATCAGCGGACTGAAGGCCCAAAACAGGAAAAAGCCGCAAAGAAGTATTGCCGCTGCAACCATATAAGGATACAGGATTCTCAAAAAAGCCTCCTGGAGATTTTCCACATCCGAAATCATCCTGGAGACGATTCCCCCACGGCCGGCCTCCGGCCTTACGTCCGGAAGGTAGGGCTCCATCCGTTTGTAAATTGAAATTCTCAGGTCCCTGAGTACTTTGAAGGTCGCATCATGGGACACCAGGCGTTCCAGGTACCGGAATACGGCTCTGGCTATGCCGAAGAACCTGATGCCCACCACCGGAACCATCACTGCATCAAAGGAAGGGTGCAGCGCCGTAAAGGCGATGAGGTATGCCGAAAGTCCGAAAAGCCCTGCCGAGGAAAGTACTGCAGCAGCGCCGGTTACACAGGCAAGCAGTGCCGGAAAGGGATTTTCCCGGAGATTTGACAGCAAAAATCTAATCAGCTGCTTCATAATCACCCTCCCACACTGCAACCAGTTCTTTATAAATACCTTCTTTTTTCAGAAGCTGTTCATGGGTACCCCCGTCCACGATCCCGCCGCCGTCCATGACATAAATCCGCCCGGCGTTTTTTACCGTTTCCAGCCTGTGGGCAATGATAAGTACCGTCCGCTCCCGGCTCAGCTCCTCAAAGGATTTCTTGAGCAGCGCTTCATTTTTTTCGTCCAATCCGGAAGTGGCTTCATCGATGATGACAAGGGGCGCATTTTTGAGAATGGCTCTGGCAACGGCAAGGCGCTGGGCCTCTCCCCGGCTTATGCTGTTCCCCTCCTCCGCGAGTACCGTATCGATGCCCTGGGGCAGAGCCCTCACAAATTCCTCCGCGGCCGCCTTGCCTATGGCAGCCCAGACCTCTTCCGGGGTTGCTTCCGGCCTTGAAAACCTTACATTTTCCATTATGGTGTCATGAAAGATAAAGGGGCGCTGAGGGATGTATGCAATCCTGCTGCGCAGGGAATCCACAGAAATATTTTTAATATTTACGCCGCCAAAAAGTATTTCTCCCGAGTCCGGCTCAATGAACCGGAGCAAAGCGGCTGCCAGCGTGCTTTTTCCTGCGCCGCTTTTGCCCACCAGCGCCGTAATCTCATTATACCGCAGCTCCAGGTTGACGCCTTTTAGCGCAGGTGCCTTCCGTTCCTTTTCATAAGAGAAGAACAGGTCCCTGCATCGGATATCAGGCTTCTCTACCGCCACCAGGTCAGAAAACTGTTCCTCCGGGCCGGCCGGTTTTTCTTTTCTCTGTGCCAGCTCGTATATTTTATCGGCAGCCGCCTTTGCCGCCATTGCCGTATGAAATTTGGCCCCGAACTGCCTTATGGGCTGGTAATATTCCGGTGCCAGCAGCAGTATGAAGAATGCGTCAAAGAATTCCATCTTCCCGTACAGCAGCCGGAGTCCCAGTGACACCGCGATCAGCGCGGTGCTGATTGTTGCCGCCAGTTCAAGGACAAAAGCGGAGAGGAAGGAAACCCGCAGCACCTCCATGGTGGTCTTTCTGAAGGCTTCACTTGCCCCATAAATATTTTGCGCCTGGGTTCTGCTCTGCCCGAACAGCTTAAGGGTCCGCATGCCGTTCAATATGTCAAGGAAGCTTCCTCCCAGCCTTTGAAGGCTTTTCAGCCTGCTGCTGTTGAGCCTGGCGGAGGCCATTCCGATGAGCGCCAGAAAAAAAGGCAGCAGGGGAGCGGTAAACAGCATGATGAAAAATGAAAGGGGGTCCAAAAAAAGAACTGCCGTCAGGATCAACGGTACCGTGATCCCAACGGTGAAAAGCTGGGGAATGAATTCGTGAAAGTAAGGCTCTATGTCGTCAGCCGCTTCACAAACGGCGGTCATTTTGGCACCTGCGCTTTCACTCTTCACCGCGGAGGGTCCGTTTTCAAGCATTGCTCTGATGGCCCTTTTTTGTAGCTCCATTTTAATATAGAGGCTGGAAATCCTCAGCCGCTTTTCCAGGAGGAACTGGAGCAGTGCCTTTAGAAGGATAATGCCCAATACTCCCGCCAGCAGAAGGCCCTGGCGCTCAAAAGCCTGATGTTTTATAAAAATATTGTCGACGAGCCTTGCTATAAAGAGCGCCTGAAAAAAAGCGGCCGTGAAGGAGACAATCCCATTCACAACCACCAGAACCTGATAATGCTTTTTGCTTTTTAGCTCTGCCAAAAGTCGTTTATCGATCATTTGTACCTCTATCAATATTCCAGATGCTTGACAGTGACCCTCTTCCTGAATACCCAATAGGTCCAGATAAAATACCCCAGTACCACGGGCAAAATGGTAAGTGTTATGATGCTCATGATTTTCAGGGTATAGGGGGAAGAGGACACATTATAGATTGTCAGGCTGAACTCCTCTTTAATGCTGGATACCATCACCCTGGGGAACAAAGCCGAGAAAAGGGAAGCCACCGCACCCACGATGGATAAGCAGTTTAACGCCATAGCCCTGGCCGTGCGCTTTTTCAGGAACATGAGGTAAGACGCCGCGATGGCGGCGAAAGCCAGGACAGCCAGAACTCCCGACAGCGGCTTTCTGAAAATTTCTGTGGCATAGGCCGCCGCAATTCCCGACGCCAGTGCCATCAGGATTGAAGCTACCCCCGCCCGGCGGCCCGCGTTGTATACCCTTTCGAGCACCGGTCCTTCAAGCTTCAGGGACAGATATACCGCGCCATGGTATAGGAAAAGCACCACCGCAGTGGCTCCCACAATTAAAGCGGGTACGGACAGCAAGTCGAGCAGGCTACCGGCATATTCCAGCTCTGCATTGATGGGCAGCCCTTTTATGAGATTTGCCATTGCCACGCCAAGCAGCAGCGGCGGCAAAAAGCTCCCGATACCGATGCATACATCCCACGAACTGCGCCAGGTTTTATTCTCCACTTTGCTCCTGAATTCAAAGGCTACCCCCCGTATGATCAACGCTGCAAGCACGAAGAAAAGGGCCAGATAGAGGCCGCTGAACATGGTGGCATACCAGCCGGGAAAAGCCGCAAAAATCGCTCCGCCTGCCGTAATCAGCCAAACCTCGTTTGCATCCCATACAGGACCGATGGTGTTAATCAGCGTCCTTCTTTCAAGGTCAGTTTTCCCCAAAACCGGAACCAGCATACCCACGCCGAAGTCAAAGCCTTCCAGAAAGAAAAACCCGCAAAACAACACCGATATCAAAACAAACCAAAGCTCATTCAGGTTCATGCTTCAGCCTCCTTCAAATCCGCCTTCGCGAACTTCACCAAAAGATAGATGTCTACAACGGCCAGAATCCCGTACAGCAAAGTAAAGCCCACCAGAGTGGTCAGTACCATGCCCGGCGATACGGCTTTGGATATGGCTTCCTCCGTCTTCAATATCCTGTACACAATCCACGGCTGGCGTCCCATTTCCGTGAGGATCCATCCCGCGGCATTGCAGATGTAAGGAATGGGGATGATCAGCACCAGGGCCTTTAAAAGCCATCCGGTGCTGTGGGCCTTCTTCCTCCAGAAAAACCACAGGGTGACCATCGACGCCAGGATGAGCACCATGGCAAAGCCCACCATAATCCTGAAACTCCAGAAGGTCACCGTTACCGGGGGAATATAGTTCCCCGCCCCGAACTCCTTCTCCATCTCCTCCTGGATGTCGTTTATCCCGTAAACCTTTCCCGTAAAATTGTTGTAACTCATAAAGCTCAACATTTTGGGAATTGAAATCTCGAAAGTATTCTTTCTGTTTTTTTCATCAATCACGGAAAAGAGGCTCAGATCCGCCGGTTCCTGGGTTTCCCAGAGGGCTTCCGCCGCCGCCATTTTCATCGGCTGGTGCTTAACCAGGTATTTCCCCTGGAGGTCTCCGAAAACAGCCACTGCCACTACCGATATGAGGGCCGCATACGCTCCGAACCTCAATGCTTTTGTAAAAATCTCCGTACTGCTCTTCTTCAAGAGCTTATAGGCGCTGACACCCATGATAAAAAAAGCTGCCGTTGTCAGTCCGGAGAAAAGCACGTGGGGGAACTGCAAAAGTACATGGGGATTGGTTATAAGTGCAAAGAAGTCGGTCATTTCCGCCCTTCCGTTTCTTATTGCAAAACCTACCGGGTCTTGCATGAAAGAATTGGCCACCAGGATCCAGTAGGCCGAAAGACTGCTGGCAAAGGCCACCAGCCATATGCTCAGGATATGGGCCTTTCTGGGGAGCCGTTCCCTTCCGAAAACCCACACACCCAAAAAGGTGGATTCCAGGAAGAAGGCCGCAAGGGCTTCGATCGCCAGAGGAGCTCCGAAGATGTCACCCACAAACCTTGAATATCCCGCCCAGTTCATGCCGAATTGAAACTCCTGTACGATACCGGTTACAACTCCCATGGCAAAATTAATGAGAAAAAGCTTTCCCATAAAAACCGCCAGCTTTTCATAGTGCGCATCCTTCTTCAGGTAGCCCAGGGTCTCAAAGATGGCAAGAAATATGGATAGGCCCAGGGTAAGCGGGACAAAAAGAAAGTGGTAAATGGTGGTCACCGCAAATTGCGTCCTGGCAAGCATCACTAAATCGAACATTCTCGCAGACAGCGTTGGTGCTGTCCTCCCCCCTCTCAAAATATGATATACCGCATAATTACATCGTTCAGGCACAAAAGACGCTGATTTTATAAAATTCCATGGTCAAACTGTAATCCGCTCATTCCGGATGCAGTTCTTCAAAATCAGCATCAGCTCTTCGAATATCTTCGCACATTCCAGGTTCGGAAGACCGTTTACAATCTCTTCGGCCTGTTCCATCAGGCTTAATGCACTGCTCACATAGTCAAATTCCGCTTCCAGCCCTGCGTCGTCATCCTTGAAGTCATCCTGAAGCTGATAGATGGAACCGATAAGTTCTCCCAGCCTTCTTAAGTCCTTTATCCGGGCATCCCCCCCGCCAGCCAGCCTGGCAGCCTCCTGGCAGGCAATTCCCATCAGCGTGGACGTCTTTTTCCTTATAATCTCAAAGTACACATCCCGGGGCTTTACACTGCCCTCAAATTCTTTTTGCAGCATCTCTCCATAGCACATTTCCGCAGCCGCAGCCACAAGGCCCCTGAACTGCTCTTTGCCCAGGTTCTCAAGGGCCACCTCAAAAGCAGTGATATAATATACATTTCCTGTCAAGATGGCGTTGGTATCTCCATAAACCCTGTAAAGGCACTCTTTTCCTCTCCGCGAAGCTTCCTTGTCCAGCACGTCGTCATGCACGAGGCTGGCGTTGTGCAGCAGCTCCACGGCGGCGGCAAAATAAAGCATTTTATTTAAAGTATCTCCGGTAAGCTCGCCGTTGTTCAGGGACCTGGCCGCAGTATATACCAAAAAGGGCCTGATCAGATGCCCCCTTGGACTTAAAGGATATTTCAATATCCGGTTTGTCAAATCCGAAGACGATTTCCCGATGGAATTCTCCATGATTTCCGCAACACCGCCCAAAAAACCGGAAGCGGTTCCCAGCAGTTGCTCCAATGTGTGTGTCAACTTAACCTCCATGCCCCGGTGCGCCGAGTGAACCGTCACCTCGGGCACGCAAAACACAACGAATTGCATTTTGTGGGCTAATTGTTTTTATGTTGCCTTTTGTATTTTCAGTATGCCGATTTGCTTCATCGTAAACAGCTGGTACAGGAATACCGCGCCTGCCAGGCAGTATCCCAGTATGAGATATTTGCCGAAGAAAAGGCAGGATACGGCAAGATAGGCGTTAAAAAATATGTGGCTGTTGATGATGGATATGTTTGCAGGCAGCATCCGGTTCACGTTGTCATAGTGCTTCAGGGCTACAACCGCGGCATTTACTACAAAAGGTATTGCCGCCAGCCCGAGGAGGCTCCAGAGGTTCGTAAAGCCGAAAGCCGCATTGATAATAATCGATAGCACCGTGAGTGCCAAAAGCATCGTCACGACATAGGAGGCTTTCTTCCTTCCAAGCCTCACCACCAGTGTCATTTTCCCTGAAATACGGTCTCCGTTGTAGTCGGGGAACTCATTTACAATAAGGATCAGGGCAATGATGATGGCGATGGGAAGCGACGCCATGAGGCTGGATAAGGAGAAGGTCCCCGTCTGCACATAATATGCTCCCGCCACGGTGAGCACCCCGAAATCCAGGCCCACCACCAGTTCCCCTATTCCCATGTTCAGAAGGCTGAATCTGGGGCTGACATAGAGTATGCTTGAAAGGATCCCAAACAGTCCGATCACCAGCACCCATACCCCCGAAACCGTAAAGAGATAGGCTCCTATCATTGCCGCCAGCAGGTAGCACAGGATGGATGCCTTCAATACCCTGGCCGGAGGAATGGTACCTTCCTGGATGACCCTTGAGCCCCCTGAGAAGGGAAAAACTCCTTCGGAATTGTTTTCATCCGCACCGGTAAGGTGATCAAAATAGTCGTTGATGAGATTTGCCCCCAGATGAATAAACGCTACCCCCAGCAAGGTCAGCCCAAACAGCAGCGGATCGAACCTGCCTTTCTCGCTTAGCGCCAGCAAGCTTCCCAGAACTGCCGGCAGTACACTGGCCGCAATGACAAATAGTCTGGCGGCCTGAACCCACTTTTTCAAAATACCCACCCCTCGATCGGTTAAAGTCTTTCTCTGTCTTTAAGTCGCTTTAAGTCCCTTTACCTGTGCTTTTTTTGGAAGGCAAAGCTGAAGGCACTCATAAAAAACCGCATAAAATTCTTAAAGTTATAGTTTTTTACCCCACAGATGATGTAGTGCATAAGGATGCCAAGCCTGCCTTTGATCTGATGGCCGAGGGCCATGCCTATGCTGGTGACATTGACCGGGATTACCCACCCCAAGTCCAGCGGCTTGAAACATTTCCCCTGTGCTCCCGAAATTGCGGCCGCAATATTCCCGGCGGCCGTTTTGCCCATCATGGCGGCATAGTTTACCGACCGTCTCAGGTAGGAGCCCTTATCCATTACCGCAGCCGCATCTCCCACCACAAAAACCTCGGGATGCTCAGGAATTTTCAGAAATTCATCCACGATGATGCGGTCATCATAAATTTTTTTGTGGTTCCCCTCGGTGGGTACAGACATCCTCACTCCGCTGCACCAGCAGAAAAAAGCATCGGGTATGGCCCCGGAGTTTTTAAGGTATACGGTGCTTCCATCAAAAGCCTCCACATAATCATTTTTGATAATTTTAAAGCCAAGCCTCCCAATCTCCCGTTCCACTTCATCCAGCATTTCGTCGGAGATTGCCGTAAGAATACGGTTTTGCTTTTCAATCAACGTCACAGGGATTTCCCTGTTATACTTTTGCGCCAGGCGGTTCAGACAGCAAGCCAATTCTATCCCTGTAAAGCCGGCCCCGGAAATGACCAGGTTGATCTCTTTGCCCGAGTTCAGCGCTTTTTCAAAGTCCCTGCATATTCTGAGGGAATCCTCCAGCGATTCCAGGGTATACAGTTTATCCAAATTCTGATCAAAACCGAAGAAATTTGTTTTGGAGCCCACAGCCACAATCAGATAATCATAGGTGATGGTCTCCTGGCCTATAAAAATTTGTTTGCTTGTAAAATCAATCTTTTCCACGCTTGCTTTTCTAAAATGAACACCTTTCGGTATAAGCTTTTCAATGCGTTCAGTGAGGAAGCTCTTTTCAATGCCTCCGCCTGCCAGGTCAGGGAGGGATGGGATCATTGTCGTATAATCGTTTTTATCAATGAGAAGGATCTGGACGTCTTTTTTCCCCCGCAAGCGCTGTTTCAGCTTATTGGCAGCAGAAAGTCCGGCAAATCCACCCCCTAAAATAACAATATGCATAAAAAATCCCCCTGTATGTATGTATTTATTTATTTCTGTCGACATGTATATACCAACAAAACCGTATGCTTAACTACTTAAATTTAGTACAAACACCGGCTTCTATTCATCTTGTTTTTAAAAGGAATTTGGGTGCTCCAGCCACATGTCTGAAGTCGTTACGATGCCCTCCGCAATGTTGCTTCGGAATGCAGAATCGCGTATCTTTTTTCATTTTGACAGAAATTTATGTTTTTTTCAAGCCTGCTATAAATCACCAAGCACTTTTTCTTAACTTTTGGGCACACTGAAAGCAAGATTCAAAAAATCCCGGGAGTCGTGAGAGGAGGAGACAGGCGGTGAAAAAGCTTACGGCAGTTACTGCCGCTTTGCTTGTTGCGGTGGGCATAATGCTCTATGCCGGAAAACCGGAAAAACCCCAGCCGGAAGCAACGCAGATTGCAAAGCAGGGGTACAAACCCGGAGAAAGCTCCTCCCAGGAGCTTTCCCAGGATATTTTCATGACACTTCTTCATCCATATATCGAAAAGTCCGTAGAAGATTATTACGGTCCGGGCGTGCTTGTTGACCCCTGGGACGTGAAAGTTTTGAGTGTGGAAAGGCCCAATGGCTACCGGACCTCTCTCTTCCTTTTGCAGCTTGAAGCGACACCTTATGTCCATTCCCACCTGGGTGTAGGTATTGACCGCATCACATTCAGGATTTCGACAGGGGAAATTACGGTGGAAAAGTTTGAGCACATAAAAGATCTGGACAGCCTGGAGTTGTATCAAAAGTCACGCCCCAGCAATCCTGGCAACAAACCG
>JAFADI010000179.1 GCA_023424965.1 Bacillota bacterium | reverse complement strand
AATTGCCAATATCCTTTTGGCCGCCGTATCCGCCTTTGTTATGGAACCGATCTTTGTCCTGCTCAATTTCTATAAGCCCATCGTATGGGAACATATTTACTCATTTCCCATATTTTTTGTCCTTGCCGTTATGACCAAATATATCATTGTCAAACTGAAAGCAAGCCGTTAACCTTTGTCCCGGAATCCATCCTTCTATTCCTCATAGCAGATAATGGGAATTCCTTCTTCAATATTCTCATAAATTGCTTTTGCCAAGCTTACTGGGGCATTGATGCAGCCATGGGTTCCGTTTCTTTTATAGATTTCTCCTCCAAAAGAATGTCTCCAGCTGGCATCATGGATCCCCGTATTTCCGAAAAAAGGCATCCAGTACTTTACTTCGGCTTCATAACCCGGACCCTTTAAAGTTACACCCTTTATCTTGTAATTCAGCATAAAAGTTCCGGTTACGGTGGAATATCCCCTGTTGGGGTTTCCTGTAACTATGGGACCCTGGGTGATACGCTTTCCATCTTTATAAAACCATAGGTACTGTCTCGTTATATTAATTTCCACATAGGTGCCGCCGATTTCATCCTCGCCCCTGAATAGCGCTTTTTGAGCATATACAGGCTCTTTTTCAATCGCTTCCCCGTGGGATATATTTTCCAATAACGCTTCCATTTCAGCATTCCTGTTAATTTTCCACCCATAAAGGCCGTCTTTGACTTCTACTGTTTTTCCCAAGGAGGTTTTAAAATTTCTTGCCACTCCGACCGTATCATATCTTCTGCTCAATTCTTTTACATATTTCATCACGGCGGTTTTGTTTATTACCACATCCAAATTTTCGTCCACACCGAGCCATTCGTTGATTTTATCCCCATCGAGGGTTTCAGCTTCACTGCCGAATTTGTAGGTGATAGCTGATGCCACATACGTATTCAGCAAATTCCGGGTTTCCTCCGTTTTGCGGGAGCTTACGGTGTACTTTGGATTTTCGTAGCAAAGCTCTTCATTTAAATCCAATTTCAATTTTCCATTGGCTATGCTCATTTCTATCGCTTCGTAAAATTTATCTTTTAATATTTTGTTCCCATATACTTCTTCAACCACTTCATAGGAACCGTTTGAATACTTGAAATCCACATTCCGGGGCGCTGTAATTTCCCGGGTCAGGCAATTCAAACCGTTGATCCTATTGCGCAAAGCATTGGCATCATATGCATACAGATCGTTTACATAATATACTTGTGCCTTGAACAGTGAGCCGACCCACCGAATGGGGTTTTTCTTACGGTATATTTTAGAAATGCTGTTTTCTTCATTATACCGCATTCCTATCGACTGCCCCGTTATTTCTTCCGTTTCACCGTTTCTTTCTATCAATTGCAGTTTGTAGCCGTTAATGTAGCTTCTTATGCTATTTTCCGCATCATCCTCCGCTTTCAATGAGAGATTTACGCCATTGATTACTGTGTTAAAGAAAAAATGATTGACAAAGTACAATGAAACAAGCAAATAGATCAGTACAATCAAAACTATTGGAATAGTAATATTTCCTGCGAACTCACTTTTGAAAAGCTTTTTTATCGTAACATACTTCATACCGGCACATACCTTTTATTAAAAAGTTCTGCTTTTGATGCTTATTTTCCAAAGCCACAGATAGCCACTAAACTATCATATGTCTGCGTTTTTGATTTTAAAACCTAATTGGACCCGGCAGGACCGGTGCTTTCTATCAATTGTTGCTTTTTTCTCATGATGAAAAAAGGTTGGAAATATCGGAGGCCAGGATAGTATCAATGTTCTTCAGAACCTGTGTGGTCTGCAATTCAAGATCATCCGGCCCCACCAGTTCTCCTTTTTCATTTACAGCGTTTTGTCCCCCGATGTAGCTTGTACTGGCATTGCCGCTGACCGTGATTGCCTGGGTAAAACCTTCGACGAATATAAGCCTTCCGGATTCTTGCGTTCCATTTTAAATTCATTCATCATTTTACCCCTGTACTCAAACTGCTCCAGCATATCGCTTAACGTTATCAAGGATAAGTTTTGTAAGTAAGAATTACCCTGTATTATACATAATTAAACATTTCAAGTGAAAGTACACTTCCACCGATTCTTTTGAAAAAGGCTAGGGAATCCGGGGACTCCCTAGCCGCAGTTGAGTAGACGATTGCAAATACATCATTTTATTGCATATTGATATTCTGGAAAACCGAGGTCCCATTCCATACATTCAGGCCAAACTGCCCGCTTGTGTAGGTGGTGTCGACGGTGTCGATCACAGGGTTTGCCCCGCCGTTGAAGTATACCTTGATGCTGCTTCCATTGACCACAACCTTCAAATGATAGGTTGTATTGGTGCTGATTGCCGTGTTATGGATCCTTGCCGTCACATTCGGTCCCCACAGCATTACCTTCTGGTTTGTGTAATCCACATTTATGCAGTAGAACTGTGTCGCATTGGCATTCGACCTGAATATCAGGCCTGCCGCTCCGCTGTTTGTCACCTTCAGATCACCTTCATAGGTAAAGCTGGTGCCCGTCTGGGAATTGAGATAGAAGCCGTCCGATGAATTGACACCCTGTTTCCCGCCTGCAATATCGTACCATGAGCCGCTGACCGCCGACCATGTACCTCCCAGATTTGTACTTAAGGTGGATACCGGAACATTGATATCGTCCAGATTGAGATGCCCCCACGATCCTGTGGCCTGGTCCACTGCTTTCAGGTAGCAGGCGGTGCCCATATATTGCCCCGCATCCCAGAATATCCTGGAATACTGCTCGGAATTCCTTCCCGTCGCCTTGAAGAGAACAGCATCGTCCGAGGCTCTGACCAGCGCTATATAGAGGTTATTGATATCCTGTCCTCCCCCCACAAGCAGGTCAATGAGCCCGTTTCCGCCCAATACGAAGTTGTTTGTGCGCATGCTGCCGGTGCGGCCGTCACCTCCGTTTTTATAGCCCCAATAATGGTAGGAGCCGCTTTGCAGGAACGCCACGCCATTCTGGACCTGATCGGTCGTCACATCCCCCGGAGTAAAGGCGTTGCCGCTGAGAACGGTCCATCCGCTCAGATTGCCCGACTCGAAATCATGGTTGGCAATGGCGCCAGTACTCTGGTTAACAGCGGGTATCTGCCCGGTCCCCGATAACAAGGTATATACGTCGTACCAATATTCATTCCAGGCGTAGGAGGAATCATTCTGAATCTTGATTTGTATGCTGCTTTTGCCCGAGGTGAAGGAAGAGGGAATCATGAATTCCGCATCCTTCCACCCGCTGTTGGTATTCCCTCCAACGGCATACCAGGTGCCTGCCAGGCTTCCATCCACATAAACCTTCGCATTCTGCAGCAAGGTATTCTGATTGTATCTCTTCCTCAGCATAACGCCGTTGTTGCCGGAATTGATTTTTGCGGTAAACTGGCTGTAGCCGGTGAATGCCCTTCCGTTATCTGTCAAGTAGGCGTCGTTGTAGTCGCCTTCATAGGTGAAGGTATTCGTAGCGGCCTCTGTCTGGTTGTTGATGCTGTAGCCATGGCTGCTTTCACTGGCGGGATCCCCCACGTCAAGCTTGTCCGTCAATATGGTTTTGTGCTGGGGCTTGTGATAATAATAGACAAGGGTGCTCAGTTTCGCTATTGCACTGTCGTTGATCAGTCCATGCTCAAAGGTATACCGGATATGGTTGTTGAAGCTGATCCTGTCGCCCAGGTACAGCCGGTGGAACGCCATGGTGTTCTGGTAGGTCTGGCTGTCCACCTTCCGGATCTTATAGGAGCTGAGGCCGTAAAGCGGCAGGGCGTCATAGCCTCTATTCCATCCGTATCCGGCGTTTGCCGTATCCTCCACGCCTGTCCCGTGTATGCTGGGAGTCCTCTCGCCGTCAATATAAACCTTTTCGTCCCCCTCCACATACATGAAGTAATAAATATAATAGTCATATATCGTAGGAAAGCCCGGATACGTCATTGTTTTGGAAACCTGAGCCTCCGGTCCCTTGGCGGAATAGACGATTCCCACCAGGCTCCCGGCACCGTCCTTGTCAATCAGTACGACGTCGTGGTTGTAAGATTGGGCCACCGGCTGCTCCCTGAATTCCGTCTTGAAGTACCCCACATTATCGAAGGAACCGGCAAACTCCTTGTACTTGATCTCATATTGGATATTATTCACCGCACCCGCACCGGTATTGACCAGTTGGACGGTGGCATGGCTCTGGAAGGGCATGGGGAAATACATATACATATAGTCATTGGCGTCAAAGCCCACCATGACTGTTTTGGGCGCCAGCGCAAGCCCATACTGGCCGGTGGCAAAGAAAGAGCCGAGGGGAGCGTTTACGCTGGGCGTCTGCTCATTGTCCCAGTATATTTTTATCTGCAGCTGGTTCAATATGCCGGCCAGGGTATCGTCGGGAGGATAGTAAAAGGTCCGTACGCCTCCTGTCCATGAGGCATTGTTGATGGTATAACTGTGGCTTGCCTCGGAAGCGGCTTTGTAAATGTCCACCTGGTCGGTCAAGGTGCTGGCACCGCCAACCGTCGAGTATATCCAGTAATAAAACTCGTTCCAGTCGGTATCGGCACTGACGTAAGAAACCTTTACCACAATGGAGCTTTTCCCTGAAGTAAAGGAGGAGGGTATGGCAAAGCTGCTGTCCTTCCAGCTGTTGAAGGTGTCATATCTTGCTGCGGTAGACGCCCCCTCATCGAACCATTCCCCTACCAGGGAACCGTCAACATATACATTGGCCTTCTGGTTGCCCACATTATAGTCCAGCCTTCTTTTCAGAACCACGCCCTGGTTTGCCGGATTGATCGCCGCTGTGAACTGCGAGTATCCCTTGTGGGCCCGTCCGTCGTCGGTAACCGCCGTGCCCTGTGAGGTAACGCCGGGAACCTTCATCCTTATGGAAGATATGGATTTGGGTCCGTTAATGTCGAGCAGGTTCTGGGCTGCCTGGGAAGAGAGGCTGATTGTATTGGAAACCGCAGTATTCCCCGCACTGCTCTTTGGATCAACCCCGGGGTTGTTCCATTTGTTTCTTACACCGGTACTATCCTGGGACCCGGATTCGCTGCTTGTCCATGTTGTAACCGCAGTATCGGGGCTATACAGCTGGTATCCCACATGCAGGTATACCTCCAATCCGCTCCGCTTGGCAATTGCCACCCTGGCGGAACTGCTGAAGGGCAGCGGCAGGTAAGATACCCAGCCGCCGCTGGAAACCTCGTTGTTGGCTACCAGCGGCGACCGGAAAGGAGGATTTGTCCCGCTGAAGAAGTCGGTCACCGTCATGTTGATCCTGGGTGTGGTTTCACCGTCAAAGTAAATTTTAATGCGATCGTCCCCGGCAAGATTTGTGCCCCAGATCCTGTTGATGACTCCCGGACCTTTTAGATCGGCATAGACCCGGTCGGTAGAAGTTTCGTAGAGGTAGCCCAGGCTGTCATGATAACCGCCGGCACGGTTGAAGGTGCTCTCCATCCCCGTCATGGTCTGGGTGCCAAGGTAGGGAAGCCGCTCCAGTTGATCCAGTGCCGCCAATCCGTATGGTTCCGTTTCTGCCGCAACTGCTGATGCCTGACATAAAACAACCGTGGTAATTAAAAGGATAAAAGTTAAAATACCTGATACTTTCGATTTACCTGTCATGATATTTCCCTCCTTTTATTCATAGCCTTTTCGGCCTATGTTCCACCTCATTCCTGTGTCATGAAAAGCTCGATCCTGTGCCTTCCCTCGAGCTGTGCGGGAATATGACCCGCCGCAGCTCCATCCATTTTCATGGCACAGTGTGTCCCCCAGCCGTCTACCGAGATATCCAGGACGGCTTTGCGGTAGCGGAAATCCACCAGCCTTAACCCGGCGAGGGGTTCAGGTACGGCAGGCGCCAAATAAAGGCCATCCTCCTCATATTCCATTCCCAGAACCCCCAGATAGAAATAGGAAAGGAAGCCCGCCGCATGCCAGAGCTGTCCCGGCCAGCGCCAGGCACGGCCGGTATTGTAATCCACCACCTCGTAAAAGGTTTTGTTCATTACACAATTTCGTACCTGCTGTGCCATCAGCTGCATCAACAGGTCGAGTTGCCCCTCCTTGCCCGCTGCCGCAGCAATGCCGGCGGTCCATGCAACCCAGGCTGCGTTGCAGAAATGACCCGGTTCCTCCCTGTATGGAAAAACATTGATGCCAAATTCATTCATGGCAGTCTGGGAAAGCTTTCCGAGAATTTTTTTCCGCTGCTCGCCGCTGGCGATCCCGTAACGCGGCCATATTGCCATCTCCTGTCCGGAGGTTTCCCAATAATCACAGCGGTAGCTTTCACTGCCGGCAGGTCCGCTGGTAAAATATCCGGCAGTATCCTTCCAATATTGCGTCCGTATATTGTTGAGCAACAACTGGCCCATCTCCACCCATTTGCCGGTAAGCTCCGGTTTCTCCCCCAGATGCCTGCCCATCCTTGCCATGGCCCGGAAGGCCTCCATATAATAAATCTCGGTAGCCAGGCTGAAGCCGCCGCATTCCGGTTCGGGAAAAGCGTCATTGGAGGTTGACTGCTCGGCGGCAATCAGGCCCCTGCTTTTGTCAAACCTCTCCTCAAGCCGGACGATCCGGCTTTTCAGATTGGTCCAGGTGTCCCTTGCAAGGGTCAGGTCCCCTGTGGCCAGGTAATAGTCACAGATTCCTACAATCGGCATGCCTATCCCGTCAACGGCGTTGTCGAAACCGCCCATGGTGGTATACAACAAAGAGCGTCTTGCCCCCTCGGGATCAAGCAGGTTTCCTGTCCGGATGGCAACATGCGCGGTATCCCGGACCCAAACTCCGAAGCCCTCTCCATACCCCTGGAAATAGCCTGCAGACCACAGGCCTTTCTCTCCGGGTCTTGCAAATTCATCTCCCGAGCACCGGTAAAGGATGTCCAGGGCCACCCGGTACGCCGCATCAAAGGTGTTGATGCCGGTAAAGACATCGGGGAATTTGCATATTTCATGATTGGGATGCCATACATTGCCGTGGTCGACGACACGCGTCATGTCCCCCCACGGGGTATCCCGCCATTGGAATTCCTCCAGCACCCGGGTGGGGGATATGATGGTGTCCCTGTCCGGCACAAAGGCCGGCGGCTCACCGTAGACAGCATCCTCAACCCTCCCGCCGTAGACCTTGAAGCTCCCGGAGCTGTATATCAATGCATCATCCTTCGAAGCTTCGGCGATCAACCCGGCTTCTGCCGCAGCAGGCCAGATTCCACGGAGGCCAAAGACTTCAAAGGACGAAATGAAGGCTCTTCCTTTATGGCATGACAATTCCACTTCCCCGGTTCCATCAAGTGCAGGCAGAACCACGGACATTGCCGCTTGTCCGCCCTGTGCAAACAGTTCCAGAGAGGATTTATCAAGAAATATATGTAATTTGATATTATTTTCATCGTATCGCAGCGGAGCAGTTACACCCATGCAGCCTATTGTGCCTTCAGACTTTTTAAGCACGATGCTTGCTCCGCCAAGTCTTATTTCTGCCTCTTCCGCTTCCGTCATGTCAATCTGTGTGATGAATTCAAACAGCTCTGCAGAAATATCCCCATTGGCACCTTCTGCAGGAAGTATCCTGATATCCGGCCATTTGCCCGGGGCAAGCCTGAAATCCGTGCAGAAGGAAAATTTTTGCCCTTCCGCAGACAAGGGGATATGGTTCCAGTCTCTTGTCCATATCCGCAAATTCTCAAGCTCTTTTAAGGGGGAAGCAAAAAGCCGCACACCGGCTTCCGTGGTTTTCAAGCTCAGCTCCGAAGGAATCAGCAGCTGCTGTGCAAAGGGTATACCGGAACTTCCGGCGCCTTCCACCAGGCCGGTCTGGACGCACCGGTTTTCCGGGGCACTGCAGCACAAAACTGCTGAGGCACCGGACCATATGGCTTCCCCGGCATATTCCCCGATAAAATCCTCTTCGCTGAACTGTCCTATGGAATAAGCTCCATTGGGTAAAAGGCAAACCCATTTTTTGAAGTCCGGGCTGCCGTCAACCATAAGCTCCAGATACTGGGCCGCTCCTCTTTCCTCGGCGTGATCCTCCCGGGCATTCACAAAAGCATAGTTTTTACGGGATTCCTTCCAATGGACCAGGTCCCTGCTTGTGGCACAGCCTGTAATGCCATTGGCCCTTGTGCTTCCAAAGGGGTTATGCTCATACCGCAATTGCCACAGGCCGTCTTTACAGTGAAGGGCTTTGGGAGCACCCATCCATCCCCGTCTGGGTGTAAAATGAAGCTGGGGGCGGTATTTTTCATGATAGGGCTCCTCCCTGTCCACAATACAATCACTCTGTATTATGGTACCGGCCACATGGTCCTTCAAATTGCCGCATTCAATTTTCAGCGATTCTCCGAGATATTCACGGATATCGATAAATGCCCAGAAATCAACTTCATCCACCGCAAGCCGCACCTCGAATTCTTTCCTGACGGTTCCGCCAATGGTCAGCCATACCCTGCAGGGCGGAGCCTCGTCATTCACAGCAAAGTTCAAATAGTGATGTTCAATTGTCATCTCTTTTAGTAAATACATACAGGTTCTCCTAAATTCCGTCATATGGTGTAACAGCCATTTTGTGGCCGGTTACTTGATTCCGGTCATTTTAATCCCTTCCACAAGATATTTCTGGAGAGCAAAGAACAAAACAAAGGTGGGCAATGCCGCAATGACGGCAGAGGCCAGAATCGTCGGCCAGGGCGTCGAGTAGGCCGAGCCCATCAGGTTGGCCAGTGCTACCTGTACAACCCAGAGCTCCTGCTTCTGATTGACGATAATGGGCCACAGGTAGTTGTTCCAGTTCGCCAGAAAAAAGGCGATGGCCAGGGGTATGATGACAGGCTTGGATAACGGCAGTGCTATCCGGAAAAAGGTGCCTGCATAGGAGCAGCCTTCCATATAGGATGCCTCTTCCAGTTCCTCCGGCAGGTCATTGTAAAATTGCCGGAACAGGAAAATTCCATAGGCATTGAAAATTGAGGGTATGATCAACCCGGCGTAGCTGTTTGTCATTCCCATGGCTTTTGTTATCATAAACAGGGGAATGATGATGACTCCGAAGGGAACCATCAGGGTGCTCAGCATCCATCCGAAAATGAACTTTTTGCCCGGAAAGTCAAACCTCGCCAATGCGTAGCCCGACATGGAATGAAAAAACAATGCGATCACCGTAACGGATACCGCAACGATAAAAGAAACCTTTATGGCATTTGCAAATCCGTTTCCCAGGGCCTCCACAAAATTCTGCAGCGTAAGGTACGACGGCAGCACATTGGTATCAAACACATGTGCCGGTGTGCGTAAGGAACTCAGGAAAAGCAGGTATATGGGAAATACCATCACAATAGCAAACAAAATCAGCAATCCGGTAACTACATAATTATATTTTTTCACAGCGCATGGCCTCCCGTCTCATTTCCTGTAAGCAGTCTTCAGTTGGGTCATGGATACGATAAAAATTATCAAAAACAATACAAAGGACAATGCCGAACCATATCCCATATTCAGCATTCCGAAGGATTGGTTGTATATATACAAAACACTTACCTCCGTGGCCTTTGCCGGACCGCCCTTCGTCATTACCATGATCTGCTCCAGCACCTGAAAGGATGCGATGGTGGATACGGTAAGGATAAAGGTGCGGGTCTCGCTGATCAGCGGAAAGGTTATATTCCGGAACATCTGGACCGGATTTGCACCATCAAGCTTTGCCGCTTCATAATAATCCTTCGGAATCTCCTGAATGGCCGACAGGAATATCGTCATGTTGTAACCGAGGTTTATCCACAAGATTACCATCACGATGGAAAGCATTGCCTGGGAAGTGGAACCGAGAAACTGCTGGTTGCTTATTCCGAAAACATTCAAAAACTGGTTGATGTATCCTCGCCGCGGATCGTACAGGAACATCCATATGACCGCAGAGATGATGGAAGTTACGGCAAAGGGCATCAGAAAGGCCGTCCGGACAAATCCTACAACCTTTCCTTTCAAGGTGTTGATGCCCACCGCCAAAAGCAGGGACAGGGCAAAAAGCAGCGGGACGTAGACGACAGTGAAATAGAAGGTTCTGAGCAAGGAATTCCACCACTCTTTGTCGGACACCAGCCGTATATAATTATCAAAGCCTATAAAAATCTTGTCACTCATAAGATTCCACTCATGCAGGCTTACATAGAAAGCATAGAGGATCGGTATGAATACAAAGATGGAAAGGCCCAGAACGTTGGGCAGTAAAAAGGCATATGCCGTCCCCCACTCACTCCTGCGGGCATTTTTCATATAGCCGCCACCATAAGGCATTGCGTATCTCCTCCTTGTACAGTGATGGGAAAGGGCTTTCTCCCTTTCCCATCAGGCAAATACTTTACATACTATTTACTAAGAGCTGCATCCATTTTTTCGCTTGCTTCCTTGGCCGCTTTTTCTCCAGGCACCTTATTGAACATGACGCTTTGCAGGGTATCTCCGAGAATGTCCCCGATTTCTGCCGGCAGGCGGAGCTCGGGAATTGCGGAATCATAGATCTGCTCGGTGTACACTTTCCTCAGGCCTTTTGTATAGAGGTCCTTATTTGCTTCCACCACAGATTTCCTCGGGGGATAGGCAAACTTCGCTTCCGTCACCCATTTGGAGGCATAGGCTGTATCCTTGCTGCCAAACAGCCACATGATGAACTCAGCGGATTCCTTTACATTGGCGCCTTTCGCATTGACGGCCATCTTCTGTCCGCCCGCTACCGTCGCAGGCTTGCCGTCGGCCGGATAAGGCAGCGGGGCAAGGCCGATGTTGATATCCTTGTATTTGGTCTCAATATCATTGATTCCCCAGGTTCCCATTACCTGCATTGCAGCGATACCGGTACCCACGTTGCCTATATCCCAGGGTCCGAGCTGCAGCTTGGTAGGAGCGGTCCCATCCTGGAAGAAGGAGCCGAAAAAGTCCAGTGCTTTTGCCGCTTGCGGAGAATTAAACACGGATTTTGAACCGTCCTCTGATAAAACATCCGCACCGGCCTGCCACATGAAGGGGAAAAAGTTGAAGTTGGTATAGGGTCCTTTGTCCGTAGGCAGAACCAGACCCGCCACTTTGTCTGTATTCAGCTTTTTGGCTGCCGCTTTTAATTCGTCCCAGGTTTTCGGCACTTCCACATTGGCCGCCTTCAACATGTCCACGTTGTAATACAGCCCCAGCAGCTCCTGCTCAAAGGGAAGGGCAAGGATCTTGTCCTGGAATTTGACTGCATCGATGGATGCCGGCTGGAAATCTCCAAGGACTTGGGCGTCGAAATAGGGTGTGAGGTCTCCCAGCACCCCGGTTTTGGCGTATTTCATGAACACTCCCGGTTCTACGAAAAAGATATCGGGGCCTTCCCCGTTGGCAAATGCTGTCGGCAGCTTTGTCGTCGTATAATCAGCCTGGTTTACAATAACCAATTCAATGGTTACACCTTTTTGAAGCTTGTTGTACTCGTTGACTGCATTGGAAAAGAAGTCCTTTTCAGCGCCGCCATGGAAGTCCCAGAATACCAGCTTCTTTGTTTGGGTGCTTGCAGACTTTGTCTCTTCTGTCGCTGCCTTTGCGCCTTCCCCGGTGCCGGTCTGTTTTGTATCCGGTGCTTTTGCGCATCCAGCCTGGATGAGCAGTGCAAATACCAGCATTAGAGCAATTGCCAAACTTTTACACCTCATTTTTATTCCTCCTAAAAATATATTGAATCAATTGTTGATTCCTGGATTGGTTGAAAGTAACAATGTAGAAGGTTTGATCCTGCGGTTTGTCCCTGTTTAAGGGTGCACTGAAGCAAGCTTGTAGGCGCCAGCCTTCAAGCTGCATATCTGCGGTCGGTTAAAAATGGTCAGAATGATTTTCTTACAATTAAATTGGTGGGCAGCCTGTATTCCTTGTAGCTGCCGGAAGGCTTGCTTATTTTCTTCAACAATACTTCCGCAGCTTTAACTCCCAATTCATAGGTGGACTGGCTGATGACCGAAAGCGGGGGATTGGATACCTTTGTCCATTCGTAATCATCAAAGCCGATTAATGCGATATCCTCCG
>JAFADI010000164.1 GCA_023424965.1 Bacillota bacterium | reverse complement strand
ATGTTGTTCGGAGTCATATCCTTATCGGCGCAAGGAGACAAGGCCGAATGAATATGAAGGTCAATAGCAGCTTTCATCGCACCCTCCCGGGGGACTTGAAACATTACTGCCGTCCCGTCATTGGATTTTCCCTCAGCCTTTTAGTAAGTTGTACGCATCGCAGCAAATTTTGTAAGCGCTCTGTTCCCCGCAAAGGATGGGGATGCCTTCTTCATTGGCTTTATTGATTGTTGCGGCCTCAACAGCGATTCCTTCCGGAATGATGATTGCGGATACCTCCGTAAGCAGTGCAACGGCGATGATGTTCATGTGGGTATGCACCGTTATCCATGCATCCCCTTTATTTGCGTGGGACATCACCCAGCTGAGCAAATCACAAACGTAAACACCGGCCAATTCCCTGTCCAGCCCTTTTTCACCTGCCACTACCTTCATTCCCGTTTCATTTACAAAGTCTCTAACCCTCACGGCCTTCTTCTCCCTTTGTTTCATCAATATCTTTATCCATTACTGGAGGCATTTTTGCCTCCAGTTCCATCATTTGCTTTGCCAGATCCCTTACTTTGTCTCTCAGCTTGAAGATGCAGTCCGTTTCATTGGCGAACTCCCTCACGATGTCCTCTGCCAGGGACCTGCAGCTGGGCGAACCGCAAGCTCCGCAGTCAAGCCCCGGGAGATCCTGGTATATCAATTCAAGGGCTTCCAGCTTCTTCATGGCTTTCATCATGTCCATGTCCAGCTTCATGACAGGCTTGTATTCCACCTGTCCGGTCCACACCAGATCGTCGTATTTCTCGTTCTTGACGCCGGGAAGGTTTTTCCCCTTTGCCTGGTCGATGAACTTCTTGATCCTGGTTTTTGCCACATACAGGTTTTCCACCGTCAGCGGTCCCCCGAGGCAGCCCCCTGTACAGGCCAGGGCCTCAACAAAATCCACATCCTCGATCCGGTCATTCTCTATTTCTTCCAAAATGGTTATTACATTGTGGATCCCGTCCACCGCCAGAAATTTGTCCGTCCCCAGTGCCAGGCTTTCTCCGCCAGAATTGGCCCACCGGACACCTTCAAAGCTTGCCATTTCAAGCTCATCCACCCTTTTAAGCCTGGACAGGTTACCCAGCACCTTAAGGTATATGTCCTTTATGGAGATGACGCCGTCAATGAAGGATTTTTCCTTTTCAAAGGGCGCTTTCACACTTGTCACCTTTGCCGCACAGGGGGTAATGAAAAATACGCCTATGTCTTCCGGCTTCAAGTCCGTTGCTTTCATGGCCTCGTTTTTGACTATTTTGGCCGCAACCTCCATGGGGGATTCCAGCTTCAGTATATTGTCGATAAGGCTGGGAAACCTCACCTGAATAAGTCTTACAATCGCAGGACAGGCAGATGAAATCAAAGGCCTTACGGTTATTTCCTGCTTTGAAAGCAGTTCTCTTGTCGCCCCGCTCACAATCTCAGCGGCCCTGGCAACCTCAAAGACCTGATCGAAGCCCAGCTGCTTCAGCGCAGTCAGGATGTGGTTCCTCGACAGGGCGGACTTGAACTGTCCGTATAAGGTAGGTGCCGGCACCGCCACCTTGTATTTATAGTTGTAAATCATATCGAAAGGGTCCGATATGGCCTTTTTGGCACGGTAAGGACATACCCTGATGCACTCGCCGCAGTCGATACACCTTTCGTCGATGATTCTTGCCTTACTCTTTCTCACTCTTATGGCATCAGTGGGACACCTTTTAATACAGTTGGTACAACCCCTGCATTTGGCTTCATCCAATGTAACTGAATGAAAATACGTACCCATTTACATCACCCCTAGCTGCCTATTAACTTCTATTTGTTGCTGATTTTCACCATGATTGTAACGGTTGTCCCCCTGCCCACCTGGGATTCAACGGCAAGGCTGTCCGCATACCTTTTCATGTTGGGAAGGCCCATACCGGCACCAAAACCCATCTCCCGGATCAAATCGCTGGCCGTTGAATAGCCCTCCTGCATGGCAAGGTTGATGTCCTCAATCCCGGGGCCTTCATCCTTAATGACCACCACGATTTTTTCCCCGTCGATTTCCACATCCGCCATCCCGCCGCCGCCGTGGATAACGGCATTGATCTCCGCCTCGTACATGGCGATTGCGGCCTTTTTTACAAACTGGGGATTGACCCCAAGCTGGTTCAACACCTTTTTGACATTGCTCGAAGCTTCTCCTGCAGCAGTCAGATCATCCGGCAGGATGTTGAAGTGCAACCTGATTGCGCCGTCGCTCAATCCCAAACACCTCTTCCCGTTATACCTGCTTTATATAGTATGCCGCAGGATATAAACATGGGATGCTTGGTTCTCAGTACAGTCATCCCTTTTTCCTTTGCAAGGTCGATCACATTCTGAGGAAGATTTTTGCCTCTCACAAATACGATGACCTTTATGTCCATCATTTCAGCGGTACGTATAACCTGCGGGCTGACAAGCCCGGTGAGCAGAAGAACATTTTCCTTTACATAGGCCATAACATCACTCATGAGGTCCGAACCGCATGCAGCCAGCACATCCGTGTCCAGATTCTCCTCACCTGCCAGCAGTTCCGCCTCCAGCAGGCTTACTACTTCTCTAAGTTTCATAAAAGCACCTCATACAAAAGACTTTAAGGGAAATCATCAAAAACAGATTATTTTACGAATAAAGCACTCATCTACTAACTCAATTATAACACACTTAAGGCTCCAGGCAATGGTTATGTTAAAAAAATAACGATATAAAAACAAAGGAAATATTTATTTTTCATCCCCCTCTGTGGCCCAAAAATGAATTCGGGCAATAAGCGTCTTGCAAAATCGGGATGAATATATTATAATATCCCTATTGACGGAGTATTTTTGACGCAATGCCGCTCCGTTACGGGCCAATTGAATTGTTCGCCATATACAGGGTTGTATATGTAAGTTGCGCAGTGATGCCTCTCGATTTACAAGTTCCATCCAATGGAATTTATAAATGGGAGGCTTTTGTTATTTATACGGAAAATGCAGCCCCAGGGCGAAAATTATTCAAAAACAGGCCGAAGCAAGTACCGGCAAGGCCTTCAAAGGCCTGAAGCCGCAGAGCATGCACCGGCAGGTCCATTAATTCAATTAACTCCTTAAGAAAGCATTCACCATGCTTTCCGGGCGGTGCGCGTGACGGTTCATTCGCCCATGGGGGAATATGGAGGTTACTCATGATTACATTGGAGGACGTAAATAAACATTTCGGGCATGCGCATGTGCTGAAAGACATCCACCTTACAGTCCGCACCGGCGAAAAGCTGGTGGTCATAGGACCCAGCGGCTCCGGCAAAAGCACCCTGATCCGCTGTATGAACCTTCTGGAGAAACCCAGCAAGGGGAAGGTGGTGGTGGACAGCATCGACATTACGGCCCATAAAGCCCCGGTGGCAAAGGTACGGCAGTCGGTGGCCATGGTGTTCCAGCAGTTTAACCTGTATCCTCACAAGACGGTTCTGGAAAACGTCACCCTGGCCCCGGTTCTGATAAAGGGAGTGTCCAGGGAAGAGGCCAATCAAACAGGAATGGCATACCTGGAGCGGGTGGGACTTCAGGCCAAGGCCCACGCCTATCCTTCCCAGCTGTCCGGAGGGCAGCAGCAAAGGGTTGCCATCGCACGGGCTTTAAACATGCATCCCAAGGTAATGCTTTTTGATGAGCCCACCTCGGCGCTGGACCCCGAAATGATCCAGGAGGTTCTGGATGTCATGGTGGACCTGGCCAAGGAGGGGATAACCATGGTAGTTGTAACGCACGAAATGGGATTTGCCCGCCAGGTAGCCGACCGGGTCATCTTTATGGACGGCGGTGAAATCCTGGAGGAAGGACCGCCGGAACACTTTTTTACAAATCCCACCCATGAAAGGACAAAATTATTTTTGAGCAGAATCCTCCGCTGATTTTATTGAAGCAATCCTGCGGAGAGGTTTCGGTATGTAAATACTGAAGGCACATAATTACAAATAGAAACAGGAGGTATGTAAAATGAAAAAATTGGTTTTATTCACAGGAATTCTCGTATTGGCTTTCAGCGTGCTGCTGAGCGGCTGCGGTTCATCGGCTCCACAGCCTGAGCCGCAGAAGGAAGCTTCCGGCACCACCGCCCAGACACCTGCCGCAGAAGAGCTTCCGGCAGACGTAAAAGCCATAAAGGACCGCGGTGTCCTTAAGGTAGGCGTAAAAGTGGATGTCCCCAAATTCGGATACAAGGATGCAGCCACCAACCAGACCGACGGTTTTGAAATTGATCTGGCAAAAGCCATCGCCAAAAAGATCCTGGGTGAAGAAAAGGTTGATTTGCAGGGGGTTACCGCCAAAACCCGCGGACCGCTGCTTGACAACGGAGAAATCGATATTGTGGCCGCCACCTTCACCATCACGGAAGAACGCAAAAAGAGCTACAATTTCTCCGACCCCTATTTCACCGACGGTGTAGCCCTGATGGTCAAAAAGTCCGCCGGCTATAAGAGTCTGAAGGATCTGAACGGCAAGAACATCGGTGTGGCCCAGAGCGCCACCAGCAAGGCCGCATTGCAGCAGGAAGCGGAAAAGCAGGGCATCAAGCTGAATTTCCTTGAGTTCGGTACTTATCCCGAAATCAAATCCGCCCTTGAGGCAGGCCGCGTGGATTGCTTCTCCGTGGACGGCGCCATCCTTTTCGGCTATCTGGACGCTTCGACGGAAATACTGCCCGACCGCTTCGCCCCTCAGGAATATGGAATTGCCTCCAAGAAATCCAATACGGGTCTTGCTAAAATTGTAAACGACACAATCAATGAACTGAAGAGTTCCGGAGAGCTTGATAATTTAATAAAGAAATGGGAGATCAAATAGTGAATGGTCCATTTGCCGGGTATAAGTGGATAGCGCTTTTCAAGGATTGGGAAGTTTTCGCCCAGGGCTTCGGAGTGACGGTTATAGCGTCGGTGCTGGCTTTACTGCTGGCACTGGCGCTGGGCGTCGCTTTCGGAGTCTTCGGCGCATCCCATTGGAAAGCTACAAAGGCCTTAAGCCGGATCTATGTCGAATTTATACAGAACACCCCCCTGGTGGTCCAGATATTTTTTCTTTTTCATGGGCTTCCCCATTTGGGCATCATGCTTCCCGTGTTTTCACTGGGTGTCATCGGCGTGGGCGTTTATCACGGGGCCTATATTGCAGAAGTCATCCGGGCAGGTATCCAGGCCATCCCGAAGGGACAGATAGAAGCGGCATATTCCCAGGGCTTTACCTACTGGAAGGCCATGCGCCACATTATCCTGCCCCAGGCCAAACGGATCGTCTTCCCTCCGCTGACCAACCAGGCGGTGAGTCTGATCAAAAACACCTCGGTCATGGCAATCGTTGCAGGCGGAGACCTGATGTACCGCGCGGACTCCTGGTCCAGCGGAAACATCTACTACGGACCGGCCTACGTCATCACGGGACTTCTTTACCTTGCCCTCTGCCTGCCGCTGGCACGCTATGCAAGAAAGCTTGAACGTATGGCGGAGGTGAATCCATGATCAGCGAACTTTTTAAGCTTGAAATTTTTACATTCCTGGGCCAGGGCCTGTTAACCACCCTTCAGATCGCCGTTGCAACAATCCTGTTGAGCACACTGTTCGGCATCGTGCTAGGTGTGGCCCGCAATTCCGACCACAAGCTGTTAAGCCTCCTGTCGGGAATCTATGTGGAGGGAGTGCGCAACATCCCCATGCTGCTGTTCATCCTGGCAATCCGTTTCATGACAAGGCTGAGCCCCATTCATGCAGGGATTACGGCGATGACCATTTTTACCTCGGCGGTAATCGCGGAGATCATCCGCGGAGGGCTCAATTCCATCCCCAAGGGACAGTGGGAGGCCGCCAAGTCTCAAGGGTTTCACCCCTGGCAGACCCTCGTCCACATCATCCTTCCCCAGGCACTGAGAAATGTAATTCCTCCCCTGGTATCCCAGTTCATTACGGTGATAAAGGATACTTCCTTTGTCTGGGTGGTGGGAATCGAAGAGCTCACCGGCAAAGGCATGATCATCATGGGCCGCTACGGTTCACCGGCGCAGGTCTTCGCCATTTACGGCATGATCGCCTTCACTTATTTTGCAATGAACTACGCCCTGTCCGCACTTGCCAGACGGCAGCAAAAAAAGATGGTGCACCAGGGCATGTAGAATCCGACTTCATGGGGGAACAGGGTTCCCCCGGTGAAGTCGTCACAGGGGACCTATTGAAACAGAAATGTTATAATTTACATCTGCCCTTCCTATTGCTACTTTACTATACTGTAATTACTTGCAGAATCATAAGAGTTCAAGGTAACACGTATAACTCACTGTCACCTACAGCTTCCATCCCGATCGATCCATCGTAGGTTTTGCGGCAAAAACCTGTCCCCATTTACCCTCCTAATATTTATCGCCATTAATATGGCTATACTGTAAGATTTATTTTTCAGCAAAATTCACTTCTGCTTTGCAAAACTTGTTATTATCAACATAATAAATAAACTTATTATTATAGCTCCACGCATATGAGGAAATAAAGATACCCTCTAACTTTTTAACTGTTTCTTTCTTTTTTCTATAGTCTAGTTTAACCGCAAAATACTCTTCAGGTCTCAAATACCCTTTTATTGGATTTTTAGTATTGGTTGTAGCATGTACAGTAAAAATAAACGCATTATCTGAGATCCACCTTAAGGTATTTTCATTGATTGATCTTTCCGTAAAATAGACCTCCTTCCACGCTTTATTATTGTAAAGCATCACAGCATACCCATTTTTGTCATCAGTTCTTTTCGTTGTTACATAATATAAATGTTTACCATTTGGAGACCATACCAACTTTTGCTTAAATTCCTCACCGATTTTTTCTATTTCAGAACCTGGGAAATGCCATATATAAGTTTCAATATCCTCTTTTCTTCCGCTGAAATTTAGGATTCTCTTTAAAATAACCTGTTTATCATTATTTGCCCACTCAAGCATAATAAATCCATCGATAGGTATATTGATCTGTTTTTTATCTTTCAAATCAAGAAGTATACTTTTTTTTGTACTATTTTGTACAATCAATAAGTATCTTTCAGTAGGAGACAATATTGTTCCAGAAGTATATTTACCTTTATCCTCAATAAAACCCTGACTTTTTAAATCCATTTCATATACTAATTCATTTAAATCATTGTCTATTACTTGGAGTACTCCGAGATTATTGCTTACAATACGATATTTCTCTTTTTGCGTTGCTTTTTCTTCGTAAGTTGTTAACTTTTCTTCTTCTGTATCAAATTTATATTTTTTTTCCCCAGCTTCTGACTTACCTGTTACAATAACATCCTTGCTATAGGCATCTTCATATATGCTGGAGATTTTTACATCCATACCCTCAACTTTGAATATTATATCCTTCTTTTTTACAGTACATCCAATCAATACCAACATTATTACACCTATACATAGTAAACCTGCACATATTCTTTCCATACTATGCATCCTTTCATTAATGAGTCACATACAATACCTTAAGATGGCATTGCATGTGACTCGTTTTTTATTAGGTCATTTATCGTATATACTCTACTACTTTTAATTTATTTCAAGCCAAGAGCAGCTCCAACAATATTTATCATTGGGTCTCTATCAGTTATCCCTGTATGAGAGTAATTTAATGTGTTTCTATTATCTCCTGATACCGTATAAGTTACTGCAAAAATCCCATTAAACCCTGACCCTCTCTGTGATTCTACCGAAACAACCATATCTCCTGTTGGAAACACTTTATATCCGTCCCACGAATTTGTTGCTATAGCGTAACTTTGTACCGAAGCTAAATTACCATTTTGATATTGACTATTCCACTTATTCCTTATATCAGATAATGCATTAGTATAACCAGCTAAATCCTTTAAGCCGGTAGTCTTGAAATAATCAGTTTGTGACCCTCGTGTTCCTTCGTATACAGCTTTATCAAAGGCAGCTTTTGCAATGTTGAGTTTCGTTTTTTGAACTCCTTTTGTCCATTTACCTGCTTGCTCATAATCCTGCTGAGCTTTTACATAATTGATATATGCAGCATCCATCATATCAGAAGAAATTTTTGCATATTCATTTGGAGAGTAAGGAGTATCTACTGTAATTACTCTTTCGACTCTTTGTGGATTATTTGTTGTATAACCTATACTTACCAAACCGCCTTTACTGTGTCCCACTAAACTAACTTTATCAAAGCTATATGACACTTCATCAACAAACCTTCCTAATTCTCCAATCTGTTCACTATGTGAACCAGTGGGATTAGAAAACTCTGTCCTGAATAAAACATTTACATTTAATGAATTAAGTAAATATATCATTTCTTTGCTATTAATATTATCTAGTGAACTACCGCTCATACCAAGATTATATAACCTATCCGACATTGCTTGTGTATTCGTTACGTCGTTGGTAGATTTTCGGAAAGACAATTTTCCTCCATTAATACAATTATCATATTGACTTAGAGTATTTACCATTGTTTCAAATGTTGTAATATCCGCATTAACACCATGTTGAAATAATACGACTGAACCAGTGCCGCTATTAGTGGGAGCACTATAATTATTAATTATACTTGACCACTTATTCTCACTTAAATAACCTTTGGAAGAAATCTCATTGTTAACACTACTATAGAAAGAAGAGCTACCACTGCTTGAAGTACTACTCACATTGCTATTACTATAAGCAGAAGGATTGTCTCTTATGGCTTGGGCTAATGCATGAATGTCTCCTTTTTCACTGTCTTTTGCTTTAAAGTAATCACTTGTTAACTTAGCTATCGCAGCTTGCGCTGCCGGTGGAAGTTTTTCGTCTCCTTTCTCCCAATGTCCCGTAGGGTCAATAAACATAATTGGTTCATTATGGCAGTAAGTATAAAGGTTTAAGCTCAAGGGGTCACTAGCCTGTCCTCTGTATGTATCCTCCTGCAAGAACCTTGCAATCTTCGGGTCATACATCCTGGCATTTAAATAGTAATTTCCCGTTTCCTCGTCATACTGATATCCTGCATAGCGGATAGGCTGGTATAC
>JAFADI010000132.1 GCA_023424965.1 Bacillota bacterium | reverse complement strand
TTATTAGTAAAAGCGCCTGCTCTGCCAAAGATGTGAAAAAAGCTTTTATATTCTCCCAGGCCGTGGTAAACGCCCCTGTAATATTGGCCCAAAGGGTTGCAAAAAACTCCTTAATGGGCTCCCAGTTTTTAATAATGAGAAAAACTGCCGCAGCTAAGGCCGCAATGATGGCGATGGCAATCCCTATGGGGCCACTCAGCGCCGTAAACACTGCTGCAAGTCCTGTTACAGCCGGAGTGGCTGCCGCTGCTCCTGCCGTCACCACACCGATGGCTCCCGATATAGTGCCTATCAATCCCAGCACGCTTCCGATAGCTCCTGCAATTGACCCGATGATTCCTATGAGAGGGCCAATGGCTGCAACAATCCCCAGAATGGTCAGAATGGTCTTCTGTGTCTCGGGGCTGAGGTTGGAAAAGGCATCCGCCAGTTCCCTGATTTTATCGGCAACTTGCGTTATCGTCGGAGCCAGTGCCTGCTGTATCTTTATTTGTACCGTTTCCAGGCTACCGTTCATCTTCTCGAGACTGGACTTTGTATTGTCCTGCAGGGTTCCCGCCATTTCAGAGGCCGCACCGTCACTATTTTTGAGGCTGCTGGTGAGGGCATCCAGTTTATCCCTGCCCCCATCTACCAGCGCCAGCATGCCGGACATTGCATCCTTTCCGAAAACAGCCGAAAGGGCCTGCTGCTTTTGCTCGTCGCTGAGCCCGCCGACGGACTTCTTCAGGTTGTCGATGATTTGACCCAGGGGAAGGATGCTCCCATTTGTATCGAAGGCTGTAAACCCCAGGGACTCCATTGCAGCCTTTGCCTCTTTACTGGGGTTCGTCAGCTGTGACAGCATTCCCTGAAGCGTCGCCCCGGCTTGAGAACCTTTTATGCCCGAATCGGCCATGATGCCGATGGCCGCCGCAGTCTCCTCCAGTGACAGTCCCGCCTCATGGGCCAGGGGAGCGATTTCTTTGATGGCATTCCCCGCATCTGACACCGTGGACTTTGTACTGGCGGCATTTTTTGCCAGCACATCCGTCACATGCCCCACCTCATTTGCTGCAAGGCCAAAGCCCCGCAAGGTTTCCGCGGCAATCTCCGTACTGCCGGACAGCGTTTCGCCGCTGATTGCCGCCAGGTCCAGCGTTCCCGGCATCATTGCCATGACCTCATTGGTGTTGAAGCCGGCATCAGCCAGGTTCTCCATTCCTTGTGCCGCCTCTTTGGCGCTGAAGGCCGTATCCGCCCCTAGCCTGAGGGCCTGGTCGGTGAGTTTTGCAAACTCATCTCCCGTAGCCCCGGAAGCCACTTTTACCCGGCTCATTTGGGCTTCAAAATCATTACCTACGGTCATCGCCTGAGTGGCAATTCCCTTCAATGGCTCGGTAATATTTGATTTCAGCGTATCTGCCACACCGGATATTTTCTCTCCGGCGCTGCTGAATTTATCTCCCAGACCGGAAGCTTTTTCACCGAAAGCAGAAAAAGAGTTGTTCATGCTTTCCAGTTTGCTCTCCACGCTCTCCAACTGAGTCTCCAGCTTCTTAAGCTCCTGCTCGGCAGCGATGACGTCTCTCTGAAAACCCCTGTACTGTCCTTCGGAGATTTCACCGGCTGCCAGCAGCCCGTTAACCTCCTCCTGAATCGCCCGGAGCATCTCAAGCCTATCTTTTGAAGCTGCAACCGCGTCTCCGAAAAGCTTCTGCTTCTGGGCAAGGAGTTCTGCATTTTCCACATCCACCTGGAGCAGCTTCTCTACCTGCTTCAGCTCGGATTTCATCTCCTTGAGTTTTCCGTTCACATCCGACAGCATCTCCGGTAATCCGCCTGTATCTGCCAATTACACCACCTCCAATCCTTTTATCATTTATAAAACTTATCGATATCCCCCTGTGTGGCTTTCCGGACCGCATCCCCCTTTTTCCCGCTGTAGCTTTGCACAAAATCCAGCAGGTCCTTCACCCGCAGTTCATTTATCTCTGCAAAGCTGAGGCCGGTGTGCTTTCCAAGCGACAGCAGGTCAAGCTCCATATGGGAACTTGCATCCCTGCTATTTCTCTTTTGGGACCGGTGTCTTTCTTCCACGGAGAAACCCGTCTGTGGCCTCCTCCAGTGCGGCCACAAGAAACGCAGGATCGGAGATGTCAATGCCTTCGAGGGTGCTCACCCATTCCACAAAGGCCGGGAAGGGCTGTCCGTATGCATCCGCTTTTGCCATGGCCCACACCATCTGGAGAATAACCACAGCGTCAAATTTGCCGGGATCCTCCTGGATCGCCTGCAGCTTCATGAGGTCTCCCAGCAGGTCGGATCTGAACTCCTGCTTATAAAAGAGGAGAGCCAGGGGCGTTGCCCTGACTCTGACTTTCTTCTCTCCGATGCTTAATTCTCTCATCCTTCTCCACCTTCCCCAAATACAGGCGTATACACTGCGGTAAAGAAACCGTCATAGGCGGTCGCATTGGTGGCGTTCAGTTCCAGATCCCCTTTTACCACCGTTTTTCCGCCGATCTCAATGGGGGAAACCGTCAACGCCAATATGTCGGTAGAAGGCTCAATGGACTCGCCCTGGGTGGTGTTCTCTTTTGCAGGGCGCTGTGCTTTGCACTCATAGTAGACAAAGCGCCTGTTTTTCTCGTCTCCCTGAACCTGACCCAGCAAGGCAAAAGCTTCCGGCTTTCCGTTGGTCACTTCAACCAGCATCCCGTTGTCGTCGATTTCCCATCCCAGCATCCTGGCCAGTACCGCATCCGGTATCAGGGCCATTTCCAGCTCCCCGGTGTAGCCATTGTTGGAAGCTACAATAAAATAGGGGCTGTTATCCGCATAAAAAGTGGAGGTTTCACCCTGGGCCTCCGGCGTCCACCTTACCGCACCCGGTATGGATATGGGTGTTTCCCATGTAGGCGTTCCTGAAACCAATTCATCTTTAAAAGCAACATGTACCTTTTCCAATCCGAACGTAACTTTATTTGCCATTCTCTTATCCTCCTGTCAATTTGATTTCATAATAATTTGGTTTAATTTCACTTCTTTCTTTGCGATGAAAGCATCCCCTGCCCTATCGCCACTCTTTCAAAAATTTCCCATCCTCACTTCCGGCTCTCCTCCTTCTCTTTTTCTTGCTCCCGTACCGGTCCCTTCGCCTACTTCTTCACTCTCTCACCCCCTTCCCCGGTCCAGGCATTGAGCGCCATTCACGTTCCGCAAACTCCCGGCTCCTCTACCGGATCACCTGACGGCTTTTGCCAAAAGAAAAAACCGGGCTCGATATTTCTCTATCAAGCTCGGTTCCTGCGCCACAGCAATCAATTTTCTGCCTGGAGCCAATAACAACGGTAAAGAAAAAACCGCTCCGGATATTCCGTGCGGTTCGCTTTACACTTTCTCACAATACCATTATAGTACGGCTTTTTATTCACGTCTAGTTCAGCTTCCGGTCAAATCTGTCAACACCCCTCAAATGCCTTTCCTACGCCTGTTTCCAGGAGAAATCTATTCTGCGGTTCATTCAACAATTCATTCTGCCTGCCAATAAGCCCTTTGCCTGGCCTTCATTTAAGCATATATTCCTATAGAAGCAACCCAGGTATTGAGGCCTATCCTTTTTGGCCGGATGCACCCTGCAAATGGTCCAAAAACAAAAACCGCTCCGGTCATCCCGTGCGGCTCGTTTTACACTATCTCACAATACCATTATAGTACAGCTTTTATTCACGTCTATGTGGTCTGTAATGCATGTTGTCCAGGGTATGCAGACCACAACATTCCTCAAATGTCCAATTTAAGCCCGTCCACACCAAAAAGCTTGACCGACAATTCATCCAGCATTTCACTTGACCACCGCTTTACCGAAGATTCGGAGCACGGCTTTCCCTGTTCCGCCATCTCCTCAACAACCTCGAGAACCCTGTTGTGATACTTCATATCCCTCTTTTCTGGATCCATGTAAAGCCTCCGCAGCACTTCGCACTTTTCGGCCTCTCCCCTCTGCTTCATTGAGACTTCAAGGAATTTGACCGCTGAGTTGATCTGTGAAAGGATGATCATTGTCCTTATTTTACTGCGTTTTATGCTATCAATAATGATATCTTCCCGGGATACTGATTTAAAGTCGATGGGCTCAATTTCTTCCTTGATTTCCGTCGCCCGGTACTTGATATTTTCATAATGCTCTGACAATTCAATGTACCGGCTCATCAACAGCCCGGTGTTCCTCAGCGCATTTCTTTTTGAATGCTCCTTTTCCTCTTTTTTATAAAGCTTTATGGCTTCCATTGCGGCCAGCAGTGCCAGTTCATTTGTACCTGCCTGTACTGATTTACTTTTAACCATCTTTATCTCTCCTCCTCGTTTAACTTTAAGTAACTTTTTGCCGGTATTTTCTTCTGATGTGCTTATTTTATTCCATTGGTTACATTTTGTAAAAGTTTAAATAATGCTATTTGAATAGTTTTTCACCAATTATCTCGGCATATTGTAACATATAGTTATATTTCTTTTATTATCATTATATTCTAATAGTTATTTGTGTTTTCTGTGCATGTGTATTAGAATGTAACTAATAGAATAATTTCAAAGGAGGCTGAAGGATATCAATAACCTGAAGCTGATCAGAAAAGAAAAGGGCTTGACCGGCGCCCAAGTAGCAGAATATCTGAATGTCTCAACCCCATTTTATTATGGGCTTGAAAACGGTTCGAAAACATTGAACCAGGAATACCTTGAAAAGCTATCCACGTTATTTGGTATTTCCATTGATGAGCTCCTGGGAAGGTATGAAACTCCTCCGGGAGTCATCGACGACTTTCCAAAAGACGTAAAAATTATGATGCGCGATGCTGCAGACCTCACACCCGAACAGAGGAAAATGATACACAATCTTATTAAGGAAATCAAAGATTCAAAGAAAAAGTAACATCAAGGGGTCATCATGGTTTGTATTGAGAGAGAATTTGAAATCCGTAATACGGCGGTTAACATACTTAAAGAATGCAAAATAGATATACTGCAGGCTATTTCTTTTGTAGTGATTCTATACAATATAAAAAGTTTTAAAATCAACTACAGACAGGAGAACCTGGCGGGCCTGCTGGGCCTCACGCTGTATTTTGAAGAGTTTGACGAATACTACATCTGTACCGATAAAGATGTAAACAAAATATTTGAGCGCAACAAATTTACCCTGGCCCATGAATTGGGCCATATCGTTTTAAGGCATCTCAATTCCGCCGCCAACAATTCATTGATTATAAAAAACAGGCTTCTGGAAGAAGAAGCCAACATTTTCGCGGATGAACTTCTCATGCCCACCATGGGTATTCTGCAAACAGGTATAACAAAGGCAGAAGAACTCAGCAAGCATTACGGCGTCAGCCTCACTGCCGCTGCGAAAAAGCTCCGGCAATATCAAAACAACGCTTTGTTTACAAGTTATCTCGACTATCTTTATGAGACAAGCGGTTACTGAAAAAGCGACCGGTTGGCCGCTTTTATTCTTAACTTTTTCTTTTGGTCGTGAGATTGTTGGGTGGTGTTTTGTAGGGGTTGTTTTTCATATTTCTGCCCGTAGGCTCAAAGTCATTCGGGTCTTTCTCGTCAACCAGTTCGCCCTTAAAGCCCGCATCCTGTGTAACCGGCTTTATAACTTTCTTCATATCCGTTCCCTCCAATATAAATATTGGAATTAGCTTTTCCATTGGGGGTATAAATATTCAACAGGTACCCGGCTTTCCTTTTTGCGTTAATGATGCAACCTCGTTCTTTCGCACAATAGACATATTTCAAATCCAGCGGAATCATCTTTCAAAAGGCTTTATTTCAGCCTTTTCACGGGATATTTTCTCTTTCCCATTATTTACATAACCTCATATTGCATAAACTTTAGCAAATTGCCAAAATTATTAATAATGTTCCAAATCTCATATAAGCGAGGTGATATTCATGCCAAAAAGTAATAGAAACGACGTTTTTTCTACCATGAAACACACAGTAGCCAAAGAAGTTGGAGTTAATCTGAAGCAAGGGTATAACGGAGACTTAGCATCTAAGGAAGCCGGTAAAATCGGTGGAAGGATAACTCAGAAAGTTTTCGACTCCTATGTAAAATCAAATTCATAGTTTCATCAAGGCAGGCCTACAGCCTGCCTTTTTCATTCGGACATAGAAGTCCTATTTAAAAGATATATGAAGCTCTTTTCCCAGGCCTTGAGCAACTTTTTTTAAAAATTCCAAAGAAGGATTATACTCTCCGCCTTCCAGCCTGCTTATGTTGCTTTGTTTTGTTCCTACCCTCCGGGCCAGTTCTTCCTGTGTCATGTTCTGCTCTATCCGGGCTTTTATAATTTGGCTTATTATTTCATATCCCGGCTCAAGCTCCTTATATTCTTTGAGTGTCTCAGGGTCTTTTAGAAGCTTGCCCTTCAATTCTTCCCATGAAGTTCCTGTATTATTGTTCATCTCTTCCAAACCTCCTTAGATAATCCTCCATATACTTTTTAGCCGTTTCAATCTCCCTTTTCGGCGTCTCTTGCGTCTTTTTCATGAAACCATGCAACAGTATGAACATGTCTCCTATCGGCATAAAGTAAAATACCCTTGATATGTCGCTTGCAAACTTTATTCTACGCTCCCAAATACCTCTATACTCATCTCCGGAAATGGCCTTGGCATAGGGTTCTTTAAGTGCCGTTCTATACTCAGCCAGCAAATCGATTTCCCAAATGGCTTTAGATTTATGCTTTGCCGGCAAGGAAAGCCAAAAATCTTCTACCGGTTTTTCCCCATTCTCTTTTTCGTAGACAACTATTTTCCACTTCATTTATTGTCCTCATGTTTTCAATATACCTACAATACAATTATATCGTTTATGATATATTATGCAAGAAATTATATTTTGCTATAGGGGCTTTCTGCATTTTTATATATGAAAACTAACGAGTCCAAATTAACATGCACAGTTTATGCACAGAAACGTCGGTTTTCTGCTATGCACACAATAAAACCCTCCCATCAATCACTTGATACGAGAGGGTTTTAACTTGGTACGCCCGACACGATTCGAACGTGCGACCTGCGGTTTAGGAAACCGACGCTCTATCCTACTGAGCTACGGGCGCATACTTGTACTTTTTTGTAGCGATAATTAGTATACTACGAATGCCTTTTTTTTTCAAGAGTATTTTTCTCCCAAAGTCCTATATTTTGTGCTGGCACCTTGGAAAACTCCGCATGCTGGGATATAATGTGAAAAAAAGAGTAATCCTGCGGAGGTTCAATGAAAGGTTTTGATCTGACAGAGGCTGTAAATATTCTCCTGAAATTCAGGGAAGAACGCAATTGGGAACAGTTTCATACCCCGAAGAACCTGTCCATGTCCATTGCAATCGAGGCAGCGGAGCTTATGGAGCATTTTCAATGGAAGAGCACCTCAGAGGCTGCCAAATACCTGAAAGGAACGGATATCGAAAAGGTAAAGGAAGAGATCGCCGATGTGGCGGCTTATCTTTTGATGCTTTCCCATGATCTGGGCATCGACCTGTGCGCCACCATGCTTGAAAAAATAAAAAAGAATGAAAAGAAATACCCCGTAGAAAAATCCAGGGGAAAAAATAGCAAATATGATGAGCTTTAGAATAAAATGTGGTAAATAAGTAAGGAAATATTTATTTTTAAGCCTTGCTCGCTATAATAAAGGATATATTGGAACGGTCAAATCATCAAACAGGAGGTAAATTTATGGCGGATACAAACAATGCCCTTCCGAAAAGGGAGGAAATCGAAAGCAAGTACAAGTGGAAGCTTGAGGACATATACGGAGCTGTCCAGGAATGGGAAGCAGACTTCAAAAAAGTAAAGGAGCTGTCCGGTCAGATGCCTTCCTTCAAAGGCAGTCTGGGCAGCAGTGCCGACAAACTGATGGCCTGCCTGAAGGCCAGCGATCAGCTTTTGTCCCTTAACGACAAGGTATTTGTCTATGCACGGATGAAAAGGGATGAAAACAACGGGAATCCGACTTACCAGGCTCTTGCGGACAGGGCCTCCGTGCTGGCTACAGGCGCCTATGCCGCTGTTTCCTTCATTATTCCGGAAATCCTCTCCATTCCTGAAGACAAATTGCAGAACTTCATAAAGAACAACAAGGACCTGCAGACCTACCTGCAGTTTATCAACGAGGCCTTGCGACAAAAGGCCCACACTCTGTCCGATAAGGAGGAAGAGCTGCTGGCCCTGTCTTCAGAAGTGGCCCAGGCCTCAAGGGACATCTTTACCATGTTCAACAACGCCGACATCAAGTTCCCTTCCATCAAGGATGAAAATGGGGAACAAATCGAAGTCACCAAGGGCAGGTATGTAAAATTTCTGGAAAGCAAGGACAGGAGAGTCCGCGAAGATGCCTTCCACGCCCTCTACAGTTCCTACAACAAGCAGATCAACACCCTGGCGGCTACCCTCACCAGCAATGTAAAAAAGAACAGGTTCTATTCCACCGTGAGAAAATACGGTTCCAGCCTGGAGGCATCCCTGGATTCGGACAATATTTCAACCTCCGTCTATGACAGCCTCATCGACACGGTGAGTAAAAACCTGCACCTGCTCCACAGGTACCTCAAGCTGAGGAAAAAGGCGCTCAAGCTTAATGAGCTTCACATGTACGACCTCTATGTACCGATTGTGGAGGAACCAGCCAAAAGCATCTATTACAAGGATGCCCTGGATATGGTGGAACAGGGCCTCAAACCTCTGGGGTCAGAATATGTGGGCTATCTCAGGGAAGGCTTTGAAAAAGGCTGGATCGATGTCTTTGAGAATGAAGGCAAGACCAGCGGCGCCTACTCCTGGGGGGCTTACCTCACCCATCCCTATGTGCTTCTGAACTATCAGGGTACCATCAATGACGTCTTTACCATCGCCCATGAAATGGGCCATGCACTGCACTCTTTCTATACCAATAAAACCCAGCCCTACATTTATTCGGAGTACAAAATATTTGTGGCGGAGGTGGCGTCGACGGTAAACGAATCCCTGCTGATGCGGCACCTTCTGGGGAAAACTGAAAATCCCGGGGAAAAGGCCTATCTGCTGAATCATTACCTGGAAGAATTCCGGGGAACGGTCTTCCGTCAGGTCATGTTTGCCGAATTCGAAAAGCTGATCCATTCCAAGGTGGAGCAGGGCGAATCCCTCACAACAGAGCTTCTGAATGAGATATACCGCAATCTCAACGCGAAATATTACGGCAGCGAAGTGGTGCTGGATGATGAAATCGCCATCGAATGGGCCAGGATTCCCCATTTCTATACCAGCTTTTATGTATATAAATACGCTACCGGCTTTTCTGCGGCCACCTCGCTGTCCCAGCAGATATTGAAGGAAGGCAGCCCCGCCATAGAACGGTATCTGAACTTCCTCAGCAGCGGCGGTTCCGACTATCCCCTGGAGCTGCTGAAAAAGGCGGGAGTGGATCTATCCTCACCCAAACCTGTACAAGACGCCCTTGATGTCTTCGGGCAGATTCTGGAGGAACTGGAGCAGCTTATCCCATAATTTAATTTCACTAAAATATATCCATGGTCAGGAGGAACGTATATGAAAGACCCACGCATCGAAAAGCTGGCAGAAAACCTCATCAACTATTCCGTCGAGTTAAAACCCGGCGAGAAAATCCTTATAGAAAATATCGGGGGAGAAATCCCCCTTACGAAAGCGTTGATCAACCAGGCTTACAAGGCAGGAGGCCAGCCCTATCTCACCATCAAGAACCACGAGCTCCTGCGGTTTCTCCTCAATGAATGCACCGTCGAACAGATAAAGGAGACGGCGGCCTTTGAAATCGCCAGAATGAAGGAAATGAACGCCTATATCGGCATCCGGTCGGGAGAAAATGTAAGTGAGCTGGGAGCGGTTCCTTCCGAAAAAATGAAAATATATGCGGAACATTACCAGAAGCCCCTCCATTCCGATTTGAGGGTAAAGCATACCAGATGGTGCATCCTGCGGTATCCCAACCACTCCATGGCCCAGCTTGCCGGGATGGCTACCGACCTCTTCGAGGACTTTTATTTCAAGGTGTGCAACCTGGATTATTCCAGAATGTCCAAAGCCATGGACAGCCTTGTAAAGGTGATGGAAAACACCGACCGGGTGAGAATCACCGGGAAGGATACCGATCTTTCCTTCTCCATTAAGGGCCTTCCGGCAATAAAGTGCGACGGGAAGCTCAACATTCCCGACGGCGAAGTGTTTACCGCGCCGGTCAGGGATTCGGTAAACGGCGTAATCACCTACAATTCTCCTGCCGTATACCAGGGAGTGACCTTTGAGAACATCCGCCTGGAGTTCGAAAACGGCAAGATTGTAAAAGCTACCGCCAATGACACGGAACGCATCAACCACATTTTTGACACCGATGAGGGCGCAAGGTATGTGGGGGAATTCGCCATCGGGGTCAATCCTTTTATCGAAAAGCCCATGAAGGATACCCTTTTCGATGAAAAAATCAAGGGCAGCATTCACTTTACTCCCGGAAGCTGCTATGATGAATGTGACAACGGCAACAAGTCCGCCATCCACTGGGATCTGGTATTCATCCAAAGGCCCGAGTATGGGGGCGGTGAGATATGGTTTGACGATGTGTTGATCAGAAAGGACGGGATATTTGTGCCCGGGGAGCTGCACTGCCTGAATCCCGAAAATCTGATCTAGTGCAGCATTCCGCAGATGGCACCGGTGAATATTACAAATAAATTACAATTTCAGAAAACATTTGCATATTTTGAGATGGACAATTATACTATGTAATATCAAATCTTACCAGAAGGAGGTCGTATTAATGAGAACATTTACTGCTTTTACCGTCAGCTTTGCCTATGTAAATAGCGTTACTACGGCCTATGGTTCCGCTTCATAATTCCGTGCTTGTTTACAATGAGAAAACGCAGAATGAAGCCATAGGTTGAGAAAAGACCTGTGGCTTTTTAATTTTGCCCGCAAAGCAAATCATGCCCTGCCCGCAGGATTCTTTTCGCTGCCGGGAGAGTCAACCTCCCCTGTAAACACCCCAAACCATAGGCCTTTTGAGAAGACTACAAATATCGGAGGTTATATGCGACATTTTAATTTACTGCTGAAATTCATGAAAGGAAATCTTCTTTTATTGGGAATTGCTTTCGCGGCCATGAATCTTTGCGCCCTTTTGTCCGCTGCAATTCCATCCCTCATCAGTGTTGCCATCGACGGACTCATCGGTTCGAAAGACGTGCGGCAGCCCCTGTGGGTATTGAATCTGTTCAATTTCCTGGGCGGCAGGGAGCTGCTGGCGCGCAATTTATGGATCACAGGCCTTGTGATATTTCTGTTCACGCTGTGCCAGGGGTTTTTCCTTTATATCAAGGGGAAATTTGCGGCGCGGGTTTCGGAAAACTCCGGAAAAAAACTTCGGGAAAATGTTTTTGACCATTTACAGCATTTGCCCTTTGACTACCACGTGAAATCCCAGGCAGGGGACCTGATACAGCGCTGCACCTCCGATGTGGAGACCATTCAGCATTTCGTGTCAAGCCAGTTCATCGAAATCGGCCAGTGCCTGCTCACCCTTGTATATGTACTGCTTATGATGCTGCTCCTGGACCCGGCATACACGCTGGCGTCCACGTTGCTGATTCCCGCCATATTTTTCTTTACCATCCGGTTTTTCAACAACATGAAAAGGATTTTCAGGGAGACCGATGAGTCTGAAGGCAGATTATCTTCAACCCTCCAGGAAAACCTGACGGGGATCCGTGTGGTAAAAGCCTTTGGCGCCCAGTCCTTTGAAACGGACAAATTCGATGAGAAGAACAGGGAATACAGGGACAACGTATTTAAAATCGTGCGTCTCATGTCGGACTTCTGGTCAACCTCGGATTTCCTTTGCATTGTCCAGTACTGTACCGCCCTGCTTGCGGGAGTTTACTGGATCGTGAACGGAACTGCCACCCTGGGGACGGTGGTCGCCTTTTCAACCTACGCCTCCATGCTCATCTGGCCTGTCCGCCAGTTGGGCCAGACCATGGCCTTCATGGGCCAGGCCTTCGTCTCTCTGTCCCGCGTGCAGGAAATACTGGACCACCCGGTGGAACAAAACCTTCACGGCAAAAAGAAGCCTGATATCAAGGGTGAGATTGAGTTTAAAAATGTATCCTTCGGCTATAAAAGCGGGGCTCCTGTTCTGAAGGAGGTCTCTTTCAGAATAAAAAGAGGCCAGACCGTGGCTTTCCTGGGCCCCACAGGCTCCGGCAAGAGCTCTCTGGTCCAGCTCCTGGTGAAATTGTACGATTATGACAGCGGCTCCATAAAAATTGACGGCGTGGAATTGAAGGAGATTGATAGGAAATGGATGCGGAAACACGTAGGCATCGCCCTGCAGGAGCCTTTTCTTTTCACCCGGTCCATCAGAGAGAATGTGCGCCTGGGGAGGCCCGATTCCTGCGAATCGGATATTTTGACGGCTACGTCCATCGCAGCGCTGCACAACACCCTCCAGGAATTTGAGCAGGGTTACGACACCATTGTGGGTGAAAGGGGAGTCACCCTGTCGGGAGGCCAGCGCCAACGCCTTGCCATTGCAAGAACGGTGGTGAGGAATGTACCCATCCTGATTTTCGATGATTCCCTGAGCGCGGTGGACATGGAAACAGACGCGGAGATCCGGAGAACCCTCAGGAAAAGAAGTCGCAGCACAACAACCCTGATTATTTCCCACCGGATTACCACCCTGGCGGAAGCGGACCTGATCCTGGTACTGGAAAACGGCGCAATCGTGCAGCAGGGCCGTCATGAAGAGCTGATCGCCCAGGAGGGCCTGTACAGGAGGATCTGGGACATACAGAACTCCCTGGAGGGCGAACTCACCAAAGCCATGTAAATGTAAAAGGATTTCATATTTATTACGATGGAAGCTGCCAATTTGAAATGCGGCTTCCCCAAAAGAAAGAGGACTATATATGGATATGTTTCACGAAGAAGAATACAACAAGCCTTTGGATTTTTCCGTGTGGAAAAGGCTGTTCAAATTTGCATCCCCCTTTAAAAAGCAGCTGGCGGTGGTATTTGTCATCATGATCCTGGTGGGCGGCGTAGAAGCCTCCTTTCCCCTGGTCACCAAAGCCATCATCGACCGGTTTGTCATTCCGGGAACCCTGGACGGCTTTGTGCCGTTCTGCCTTTTTGCCCTGGGCATTGCCATTGTTCAGGCCATATTGATTAAAATTATGATCCTCGTTGCAGGAAAGCTGGAAACAGAGGTCCCCTATTCCATAAGGAAGGCCGGCTTTCAAAGGCTCCAGGAGCTGTCCCTGTCCTATTTCGATACCAAGCCGGTGGGCTGGCTGATGGCACGAATGACCTCGGACATAAAAAAACTGGGCACCACTCTTTCCTGGAATGTGGTGGATATTGTCTGGGCCATCTCCATGATGTCCATCATGGTGGTGCTGATGCTGGTACTGAATTGGAAGCTGGCCCTGCTGGTGCTGTCCACCGTGCCCTTCCTCATTGCCATAAGCTTTTATTTCCAGAGCCGGATATTGAAGAATTTCAGGAAAGCCAGAAGGATCAACTCCCGGATAACGGGGGCCTTCAACGAAGGCATCATGGGGGCCAAAACAATAAAAACCCTCGTGATGGAAAAGGAATTCCTCAAGGAGTTTTCCCAGATCACGGAGGAGTTGAGAAATGCCTCTTTGCGGGCCGCAACCCTGTCTTCTCTCTATACCCCTGCCGTCATCCTGCTGGGCAGCATCGGAACCGCCCTGATCCTGTGGTATGGCGGAGGCAATGTTGCAGCCGGAAGCCTGGGCTTTGGAACCCTTGTGGCCTTCATCTCCTATACCGTTAATTTTTATGAGCCGGTAAAGCAGTTTGCCAGGGTATTCAACGAGTTTCAGTATGCCCAGGCCTCTGCCGAAAGGGTCCTGACGCTGATTGATACGGAGCCCGGAATCATCGACGGCAAAGAAATCAGAGAAAAATACGGAGATGTTTTTAATCCCAAACAGGAGAACTGGCCCGGCTTTGAAGGCAATATACGTTTTAAGGATGTTTCCTTCGCCTACGATCATGGCGAAGAGGTGCTTCACGACTTCAACCTTGAGGTGAAAGCGGGGGAAACCATCGCCCTTGTGGGCGAAACGGGTTCCGGCAAGACAACCGTTGTCAATCTGGCCTGCCGTTTTTATGAGCCGGTTTCAGGAGAAATATTGATTGACGGGGTTGATTATCGAAAAAGACCACTGCTGTGGCTTCATAAAAACCTGGGATACGTTCTTCAAGAGCCCCACCTCTTTAGCGGCACCGTCAGGGAAAACATCGCCTATGGCCGGTCGGATGCTCCGGAAGAGGAAATCCGGCGGGCGGCCAGGCTTGTGAATGCCCATGAGTTTATTATGAAGCTGGAAAAGGGTTATGACACCAACGTGGGCGAACGGGGCGGCAGGCTCTCCACGGGACAGAAGCAGCTCATTTCCTTTGCGAGGGCTATCCTTGCCAATCCCGGGCTCTTCATCCTCGACGAGGCCACCTCCTCTGTGGACACCGAAACGGAACAGCTCATCCAGGAAGCCATCCACATGGTACTCAAAGGAAGAACCAGCTTCATCATCGCCCACAGGCTCTCCACCATACGGTCCGCCGACAGAATCCTGGTCATTGACAAAGGCAGGATCATTGAAGAGGGCAGCCACAAGGAACTGCTGGATAAAAAGGGCCGCTACTACAGGCTTTACACAAATCAGTTCATGGAAGAGCAGGGGGAACGGCTGCTCTCGGAGGACAGGGTGAGCTGACCCTGTCCCTCCCCTATTCCATACCGCCGGAGGAAGACTCCTCTGCCTGTTCCGACATGAAGCTTCTGATCCGGGCAAGGATGTTGGAATCTCCCACAACAAAAATGGAATCCCCTTTTTCAAATCCCCCGTAGGGACCCGGAGACAGGATAAGGGCTCCGTTTCTTTTAATGGCTACAATGGTAGCCCCCGTATTCTGCCAGAACTTGGTTTCCGTTATGGTCCTTCCGATCAGGTGGCAGTTATCTTCAATATCAATCTCCAGGGGTATGAGCGCATTCACATTTTTCAGCCGGTCGGAATAATCGATGATCTTGTCTATCATTTCCGTTATATTGTTCTCAATGGTGCGCTTCTGGAGGATCAACTCCTTCATTTCGTTTTTCAGGGTCCGTATTGACTCTTTATTTTCAAATTTTTCAATAAAGGAATATGCGTTTTTCTTGGATTCAATAAATATGCCGCTTCCCTGGCTGGAAGCCACAACCTCCATGTCCTCAAGAAGATTTACCGCGCGGCGGATGGTCTCGGGCGATACATTGTATTCGCTTGCCAGCGTTGACCTTCCGTAAATCCTGGTGCCTTCTTTTATTTCCCCGTTGCATATCCTGCCAGCAAGGTCCAGTGCTATTTTTTTATAGATGGGAACATCAATTTGCTGCCTCATCCTGTTACCTCCAAAGAGCTGTTGTCAATTCTCAGTATAGCACCAATTTTACCGGCGCAATAGTGAGATTTTTTTATGGCTCCAAAGCATCGTTTATATAGAAAAAAGTACCAAGTAACAACTTACTTTACTTGATAAAGTTTTTTGTTTGTGTTATGATTAAAACCAACTTTTGAATAGAGGGGGGAATATGCCTATGGTAAAACTGCAGAATTTGACGAAGACCTATAACGACACCATTGTTGTAGACAATTTGACCCTGGAAATAGAAAAGGGACAATTTGTGGTCCTTATCGGGCCCAGCGGCTGCGGCAAGACCACCACGCTAAAGATGATCAATCGACTGATTGAGCCCTCTGCCGGTTCCATTTTTATCGACGGAGAAGAGGTATCCAGGATAAATCCCGTGCTGCTCAGAAGGAAAATTGGGTACGTGATCCAGCAAATAGGACTTTTTCCCAATATGACCATTGCACAGAATATTGAAGTGGTTCCCCGGCTGCTCAAATGGCCTGCCGAAAAAAGACGGAAAAGAACCCGGGAGCTGCTGAAGCTTGTGGACATGGACCCGGAAGTCTACATGAACAGGTATCCCAATGAGTTAAGCGGAGGCCAGCAGCAAAGGATCGGCGTACTGAGAGCGCTGGCGGTGGAACCCCCGCTGATTCTGATGGACGAACCCTTCGGGGCACTGGACCCCATTACCAAGGAAGCCCTCCAGGACGAATTGAAAAAACTGCAGAAAAGACTGCACAAAACCATCGTTTTTGTCACTCATGACATGGATGAAGCATTAAAGCTGGCCGACCTGGTGGTCCTTATGAAGAACGGCCGCATCGTCCAGGCAGATCCGCCGGAAAAACTGCTGTCCAACCCGGAAAGCGATTTTGTCGCGGAGTTTATAGGAAAGCACCGGCTAAAGTCAAATCTGGACATTGACCTGGTGAAGGATGTCATGATCGACAAACCCGTCACCGCCACCTCCGACAAGGGAATTGGCGAAAGCCTGGCGCTGATGAAGAGCAAACATGTTGATACGCTCATCGTGGTGGATGCGGAAGGCAGGCTGGAAGGGCTGGTCACCATCGAAAAGATCCTGGCGGAAGGAAAAAGCAGCACCGACATCAGCGGCCTGGTCGAAAAAAATGTTCCTGTGGTCAATGTGGGCGCAAATGCCAAAGGGGCCTTTGATACACTGATTCAAAACAAGCTGGACTTCATCCTGGCCGTCGATGACAACAATGTTGTAAGGGGAATTGTGACAAAGACCAGCCTGGTTAAAGCCCTGGCCGAAGTGGTGTGGAAAGGAGCGGAAAATGAGTGCGTTCTTTAAATTCCTTATAAGCAGGCATACCGATTTGTCTGACGCCCTTTTGCAGCATATTTACATTTCGGCCGCAGCGGTGTTGGTGGGGGCTGCGATCGCCATCCCCCTCGGAATCTACCTCACCCACCGTCCCAAATTCGCCAATCCCTTTATGGCGGCGGTAGGCATAACCCAGACCATTCCCAGCCTGGTTCTGTTCGGCCTGGCCATGCCGGTTTTCGGAATCGGAGTAAAAACCGGCCTCATCGTGCTCATCGTTTATTCTGTTTTCCCTATTCTCCGGAACACTTACACCGGGATCAGAGAAATCGATTATAAATACCTTGAAGCGGCAAAGGGCATGGGAATGAGCGATCTGCAAATGCTATTCCGCGTGCAGCTGCCCGTCGCCCTTCCGGTGATTCTCACAGGCATAAGGATATCGACGGTATACATCATCAGTTGGGCCACCCTGGCCGCACTGATCGGCGGGGGAGGCCTGGGCGACCTTATTTTCACAGGATTGCAGACATACAATCACAACATGATTCTGTTAGGTGCGCTTCCGGCCTGCATACTGGCGCTGTCCGCCAGCGGACTGATGGGGCTGCTGGAAAGGGCCCTTATACCCAGGGGACTTCGCAAATAGAAAGGGGGGAGAAAATCGTGGGAGAGATTTTGGCATCTACCGGCAGTCATCTGCAAATAACTTTTGCCGGGGTATTGATCGCCATGGCGGCAGGCATTGCGCTGGGCATTCTCATTACAGGAAACAAAGCCCTGGCCGGCTTTGTCATGTCCATGACCGACGTCGTTCAGACCATCCCCTCGGTTGCACTGCTGGCCATATTGATGATGGTCTTCGGCCTGGGGAACACTCCCGTAATAGTGGCTCTTGCGCTCTACTCGCTGCTGCCCATTGTGAGAAACACCTATGTGGGTATATTGGGCGTTGATGCCGGCTTGATTGAAGCCGGAAGAGGAATGGGTATGACAAAACTCCAGTTACTTTACAGGGTTCAGATCCCCATTGCGCTGCCCGTCATTCTTTCCGGTATCCGGATGGCAATCATTACCGCCCTGGGAATTGCCACCATCGGCGTGCTCATTGGATCCGGAGGCCTCGGCTATTACATCTACAGGGGAGTACAGATTTCAGACGTAGGAATGATCCTGAAGGGAGCCATTCCGGTATCACTGCTTGCCGTCATGACAGACTTCTTCCTGTTGTATTCCGAAAAGAAATTGGTCAAGTCGGGAAAGCGAACTATGAATTTGCAAGGAGGTTCAAAATGAAAGGTATGAGAAGAGTTTCCATCGTTTTATGCATCGTAATGCTGGCAGGTGTTTTTTCCGCTTGCGGAGCGGCCTCGGGGAAAAAAATCACCGTAGGCTCCAAAAATTTCACCGAAAATATGGTTTTAGGCTCCATCTTTACGCAGTTGATCCAGGCAAAGACCGATCTGGAGGTTGAACATAAGGAAAACCTGGGCGGAACCATGGTATGCTTTGAGGCCTTGAAAAAAGGCCAACTGGATATTTATCCCGAATATACCGGCACAGGCCTGACGGCCCACCTCAAGATGGACGTGGTCAGTGATGCCGATAAGGTTTACCAGATTGTCAAAGACGAGTTTTCCAAACAATTTCAAATCAAGTGGCTCTCGCCCCTGGGACTGAATAATACCTACGCTGTCGCCATAAAAGAGGATTACGCCAAAGAAAAAAATATTGTCAAGGTCAGCGATTTGATTCCTCACGCCAATGGCCTTATTTTCGGCGCAGAGCACGAATTTTTTGACAGGCAGGACGGATATGACGGCATGATCGAAGCTTATGGGCTTAAGTTCAAGGGTGAGCCTGTCAAAATGGACACCGCCATGAAATACCAGGCCCTGTCCCAGGGAAAAATGGATGTGACGGACGCTTTCTCCACAGATGGTCAGTTGATCACCTTCAAGCTCAAAATACTGGAGGACGACAAGAAGTTTTTCCCTCCGTATTATGCCGCACCCATTGTCCGGGAAGACACACTGAAAAAACATCCGGAACTTGAGGGCATTCTCAATTCCCTGGAAGGCAAGATCAGTGATGAGGAAATGCAGAAAATGAATTATGCGGTAGAGGCCGAAAAGAAAGCCACAAAGGATGTGGCAAGAGACTTCCTTGTCTCCAAAGGCTTGATCGAATAACACTGCCCTGCGGGTCTCCGCGGACAGTGCCGGAGCGGCGGAAAGGCTCCTTTCAGACTTGAAAGGGCCCCTTTCGCCGCTTTTATTTTATGTTTTTATTCTCTTCGTTTCACCCTGGAGCCTTTGCCGCCGGCTTCATGGGCTGCCGGAGGATGGTTTTAAGCTTGTCCGGAGCCGTCTTCCGTACATCGCTCATGTAGATTTCATGGTGCTTGCCCGTCAGCTCGCAGCCGTTTTCTTTGATGAAGCGGTGGAGCTTCTCAATGGTGGGAGCCTCCGCGGCATAAGGTCCCATGTGCAATATCTGGGCACACAGGCCTTCTTCAAAGGTTTCCAGCCGGAGCTTCGGCAGGGCGGGAAGGGGCTTTTTCTTTTTCGCCAGTTCTGCTCCCGCTTCAAAAATCTCCCGGGTGATGTGGTCGGGTTGAAGTATCATTGCGGTCCATTTCCAGTCATTTTTGTTCTTTATACTGAATTGGGCCATATCCTCCGTCCACCACAGGCCCTGAAGGGGCATGACCCCATAATCAACCTGTGCGCCGCCTTTCTTCAGCATGAATTTGATGGTGTAGGAAAGGGTGACCAGGGCTTCTACCACCTCTTTATATGCGGCAGCCGTGTTGGGATCCCCTTCCCCATCCGCCATGATATACCGCAGTGCGGGCACCCTCACGATAGCCGGCTCTTTGTGAGACACCTCATATAGGTCTTTCAGTTCCTTCTTCAAATCAATTTTGCTCATTTGCCGCTCCTCCCTCTACAGGCAACTCCTATTCAAAGTCACAGAAATATCCTTCCAGTTCATTATACAAAAATGAATATGACAGCACCCTGTCATGTTGGGAAATTTAATTGAAGGATAAAAAAAGAGGTTAGCCTGGCGACTAACCTTAATGTAAAGGGGGTCAAAATGTATTTTGTGAGGTCCTTAATAGTATTGACGGCTAAAAGGAATTTATACACTGTTTTAATAAAAAATGAATATTTTAATTTTTATAAACATCGCCGCGTGGGTTAATAATAAAGTTAGTGCTTTATAAGGAGAAAAAACAATGGACGAACAAGAAAAGATCATCAATGCGGAAGCCATAAATTCCGATGCCACACTTGAGAGCCTGTCGGAGGAACTTGGTCCGGGAGAAACGCTGGTGCTGGATATCGGCAATAACTATTTTCACCAGACCGATGCCATTTATGACACCCTCGTCATGAAAGGCCTGGATGTTAAAAAATCTTTTAGAAACGGCCGGAATCAGATTATTGTAAGAAGGAATGACCCCACATTGCACAAACCGGAGGTTTGAGTCCTTGTTGGATTCCGGCAGAAAGCAACCGTCTTCCGCAATAGCGTTGAAGGCGTTTGTTTTTCAGCCCGGAATTCAGGAAGCAGCCAGAAAGGCTTGAATACATGTTCCGCAGGTAATGGCATAAGCAAAGCGGAACTTGTCTCCTTTGCTTTTATCTTCGAAATCTCCATAGGGCTGAAGCTTTAAAGTCAGCAGGCAGTATTTCAAGTAGGAAAAAAGATGCTTGAACCGCTCTTTCCCGTTTCCCCTCAGCAGAATGAGCGCTGAGGCGATCACCCCTCCCGCCAGGAAGGAGTAGGCCATGGCATTGATGACAAACTCTGCCCCCATGATGCTTCCAACGGCGCAAAAGGCTTTGATGTCACCGGCTCCCAGCATTTTCAGCACGAAAAGACCGGCAAGCAGAAGGAAGGGAACCAGCATTCCCATAAAAGAAAACCTTAACCCCGGCAATCCCTGCAAATAAATATTGGTGGCAGCTCCCAGCACAATGAAAGGCAGGGTTATGCTGTTCCTTATCTTGTATGTGCGGATGTCTCCCAGGAGCGCAAGCAGGAGCAATATAAACACTTCCCCCAGACAAATGTGTATGGCCTTAACCCCCTATGATAAACCTATAGTCGCTGTTTGCAAACCTCACCCGGTCATTGCTGCTCAGCGCATATTCCCTGTTGCTGTCCAGCCTCACCCCGTTTATGAAGGTACCGTTTCTCGAATTCAGATCTTTAAGGCAATACATGCCTTCCCGGTACAAGATTTCTGCATGTAGCTTCCCTACGGTATTATTCGTAGAGATAAAATCCACCTTTTCCCTCATACGGCCGATGAAAAAATCCGGTTTTGTAATGGGGATTTTCTCAAAGGTCCCCTCCTGGAGACCTTGCAGATATGCCGGTGTCCGGAAGGTTTCACCCGTAAAATGGCCGGCCTTTTCTGCACGCCCGCCGTCAAGGTCGATGAGCCTTTCGCCGCGGTCCTTTTTCCCCTGGCCCTCTTTACCGGCAGCATTGCTCCATAAGGGCTTTTTCGTCTTTCCCTTTTTCTCCTGTGTCGGGGTCACCTCTACCCTGTTATTTTCCCCAAACAGATATTTGAAAAGAAAGTAGTCTGCCCCAAGAACCGCAATACCCAGGCCTGCACAGGTTGTCACAATATCATCTCCCGCTGTCTTCAACAGTCCCCAGCTTCCCGCAATTCCCGCCAGGATTGCAGCCTGGGATGCGGCGGCAATCACCATGGAGCTGGTCTTGTATTTTATCACCTTTGCCACAGGCGGTTTATCGGCACCAGGCCCCGCCTTCTTCTGCCGGTCCGCCAAACTCTCCTGCTGTCTGGGAGGAGGTATGGGTGGAATGCCCGGATGCGTAAGGACCTGCCCTGGGGGAGAAATATCCTCCACCGTCCCGGGAAGGCTTAGGGATTTTCTCACCGGTTCATTGCTTTCCGGTAGGGCACTGGGTACACTGCCTGCCCTGAAATTTTGTCCCCTCTGAAGCTCCGACAGAAGTTTGCCAAAGTCAATCAGGTTAAAGGTATCGGACCCGGCACAGCTGATAATTCTCTGCAGGAAGTTGTCACTGCCGGCTTCCTCAGCAGTGACGGTTTCTGTGGCCAATTTGAGGATAAAGCTCTGGAAGTCCTTCGGCGAACCCTTTTCTGCGGCAACCGGAAGGTAGACCAGGAAGACCTCTAGCGATGGCAGGTCGATAAAAATATAGTTTTCATCCAGCACAAAATTTTTGTCATACAGCAGGTAATTCTTACTTTCAAGCACTATTGCCGTCATCCTGCTCAAGATCCCTAAAAGTTCCTTGCGCAGGAGCTTTCTCTCATCGGATAGCCGGCCTAAAGCCTGCCTGGAAGTGATATTATAATAAAAACAGAGGGTGTCGTCCTTCTGCCGCACATCCAGGGGAAGAATCCCTGCGGAAGGGTTGTGTGCAATCATTTCAACCTGAAATTGCTGGATTTTCTCACGTATATCCGCCTTTACCACCAGATAATTTACGGATGCATCGTTTTCATAGCTGTATTGGAAACGCTCCCTGTGATCGGCCGTCATTTTCCTTTCTCCCCCTTGTCCTTTTGTTCAAAAAATAATGGTCAATACCACTCCCAGTAGCATTAATGGCGCCAATGGGATGGTCCTGTTTTTATTGCCTCTGTCCCTGGCCAGGAGAATCACACCCGCAACACCACTCAAAATAATGGACAGAACAGCAACCGTCAAGGTTTGTCCCAGCCCCAGAAAAACGCCGATGCACGCAAAAAGCTTGGCATCTCCCATTCCCAGCCCGTTTTTTGTCAGCAGCGAAACGAGGGCCATTAGGGCGCCGGCCCCTATCCCCCCTGCCGCTGAATCAAGGGGCGAAGCCCCAGGATCTATCATCAGCGTCCCAAAGCCTGCCACCATCCCCACTGCGATCAACCCGTCCGGAATGATTCCCTGCTGCAGGTCATAAACAGCTGCGAGTTCCAGCAGCAGGACCAATATCCCCATGTGAAGGGTCTGAAAAGTGGACCCGGCGGTCCGGTAAATCAAAAGCGCTATTCCCGCCGTGATGATTACGGCAGAGATGAATTTCCAATCCCTGTAAAAATTCCGCGCATATCCACCCGGACCGGGCTTCCCTTCCAGCAGGGAATTTTGGAGCATACCGGCGGACATTCCCGCCAGTCCCCCTATAAGCAAGACAAAAGCAATTTGCATAGGCTGTCCCTTCTCCAGACGAATTTATCTGTTGTCCTATGGCTTCATGGGGGTAGCCTCAGATTGTGGCTTGCAAACCTTGCAGGCCCGGTATCCCTCATCCAGGGCATCATCCTTTTTTATGGGGATTTTACTTCTCCTCAGGTACCTGCAAGTCCCTTCATGATAGCACTCTCCGGTCTTTGTCACAAAAACCCTTTCCCCAGACTGGGCCAGTTCTTCCAGTTGGATTCCTTCGGCCTTTTCCGTGATGATTCCATTGCCGCCGCGCAGCCAGCCTCTCTCCACCGCAGTATTTCTAAAGAGTATCTCCTTTTTCCCCAGAACCGGCAGTGAAAGCTCAACCCGGTATTCAAGCTGTATCACCACATCATCCCTGCTGAAATCTTTTCCCGGGACAAGTCCTGCCTCCGCATAGTAAGGATTTGCCCTACACGCTTCAAATTCCTTCTCTCCCTGGGGGAATTCAACCACCTTCAGCTTCAGCTTGTCCTTGTCAATAAGTGTCCCCACCAGGTGCTTTTCCATGAGTTCCCCGGCAATGACGTACTTGCCCCTGTCCTTGATGTTCCAGTATGCTTCCTTGACCAACCCGATAAAGAAGCTTCCCAATCCCTTTTTGGCAACGTCCAGCACTCCGTCCTGCAGTGCCTCGCCTGCACTGTCCGCAGCTTTTTCCTTGGCGGAAGTCAGGATGGAATTGATGTCTTCCTTTTCTGCCTTTCCTGCCAGCAGCCTGGTCAGCAAATCAAATTTGTCCCCTTGTTCCAGGAACGCGTCTGTCCCGTCCTTCAAGGCCGAAAAGGGCAATTCTGTAATCCCGCTTTTCAGTTCCTCAATTTGGGACCCTTCGCCATATTCCTCCACCAGGGAATCTTCAAATTCATTCAGAAAGGATATGGGGTAGGCTGATGCCGCCATCTGTTTTGCCGTTTCATTTGCCGCGTGGTCCAGCACGATGTTGATGCCCGCCATTTTTACAAGAAACAGAAGCGTCAGAAACAGCCCCAGGAATACCGGCAGTACCAGCGCCGCTTCCATGGTCATGGAACCCTTTTTATCTGTGGAGATTCTTTTCATACCTTCGCACCTAATAACCAATGAGGGTTTGTTTCTTTATGCTGTATTTACCGTCTTTAAACCTGTCGATTCCGAATTTGTCCACCTGGAAAAGCGGAAGAATCCACAGGTTGATTTTTACTTCCGCACCCGCTTTCAAAAGGGTGCTGCAATCCTCCAGCAGGAATGCCTCTTTGGAGGACTGTTCCCGGTGGGCGATATTGATCTGTACAAGCTGGCGCATACGGGCCAGCTTTGTATCCTCCGGCTGCATCAGCAGGAAAACTCTTAAATGATCGGAGTAGCTGAGGCGCACTGCTTTCAAGCTTGGCGAAAGGTAGCAGCCCTTGCCGGTATACAGCTCAAAAACGTCCGAGAAAGCCGAGGCCGCCCCTCTGATCAGCGCTTCTACCAGTCTTGCAACCGGGTGGGGCACCTTGCTGGTAGAAAAATAATCCAGGGTGTCTATTCCGAAGCGGAGGAACCACACCTGCCCCAGAACCAGGCCTGCGTTGACCGCTTCTACATCCTTGCCCCACAGAATGTACTCCACCTCTCCTTTGCCGAAAACATGGTCCCGCTCGGTGTGAGAAGTGACAAAAGTATATTTGTCCATGATATATTCCGTGATGTACAGGTTGTCCCGGGAACCCGTCAAAGCATTCCGGAGAAAATCCATGACGCTTTTTATAAAGGTGAGTATATTTTGATTTTGCTCTTCCGCCACCGCTTCATCGGAAAGCCGGCCGACGCTTTCCACACTTTTGTTCATGGCCTCGAATTTTAATGCATCTTCCTGCGAGGCCGCGTCAAATTTTTCCGCAGGAATAAACCAGCTCTTATCCAGGGGTGTCAGCAGTAATTTCTTCGACAGTTCCTCTTTCAGGCTTTCGAAAAAGCCTTTCTTATCCTCAGCTTCTCCTTCGGACTCCGCCCGGGGAGTTCCCGGGGCATCGGCAGAGGGCTCCGTCAGTTCCGGGGGTTCCTCCAGCTTCAATCCCTCCACGATTGCCTTCATATCGCTTAACAGAGCCTCGATTTGCGCCTGCTTCTCCCCGGCGGAGGCGGAACCCTCTGCCAGTCCTTCCAGGTCTTTCTTGAGCGCTTTTACCTGGTTTGCTTTTTGCGTCAGCACACCCACTGCGTTCTCCAGCGCGGCGATGTTGTTGTCAAGCACACCCCCCAGTGCCTTCCCCGCCCGGTTGACAGCGTCAAACTCACTCACGGTCCTGGAAGCACCCGCTTTGTCTGCAGCCTCGTCTGCCTCCGCTTTTGCCCTGTCGTATTCGCTCATACCGTTATTGACGGTTTTCACATCCTCTTTTGCCTCCCGGCAAATCCCCAACAATTCCTTCAACTGCTCTACCGCATACCCGGCAGAGTCTTCGGTAATCCGTGCAGTCAGAGTGCTCTTAAATTCCCTGACGGCTGTTTTACCCACGGAGACTGCGATTTTCTTCACATTCCCCTTTAGCCGGGAAAGACTGCCTTTGATTTGTTGTCCCGCACTTCTTGCTATATTTTCCTTCTCACTGAAATCAAGTTTTTTATCAATTTTCGCCGCCAGGAACTTATTGACCACATTCTCCGTAATAGTGACCGGGGCTCTGTATTTCATGTATTCCAATATCTGACGCTTGTAAATCTCCTTGTTGAGCAGGCTTCCCATCCCCTCTGCGGTAACGCTCTCTTCGTCCACTTCATAGGTGATGAAACGGATTCCCTGATGGCGTTCCGCCAGGTTTGTTTTCAGGTAGTTTACCACATCCCGCTTTGCGCCTGAGCTTTCCGACCCGGTATCCAGCCCGTAAAGGCCGTAATCCCCCACAAGGTCCTCGTCGCAGCCCGCCAGTGCGGACCTTACCGCCGTATTGAGCGAAGCCTGCACCTTTCTCTCCGCCACGGCAATTCTTGCACCGTCTGCAAAAATACCTGCAAATAGTAATAATGCCGTAAATATGATTGCCAGAAAGGCGGTAATTCCGCCGCGATTGTTTTGCCCCCTCATTCTCCCGCACCGCTTCCACCTTTTATTTTATCAAGCAGGGCATCGATGTTGACCGCATCCTTTACCCTTCTTGCGCACTCGATGCCAAAGTCAATATTTCTTATATATTCGGCGGGCTCGGCAACGGCCGCCGTTCCCCTTCCTTCAAGTGTCAGGGTACTTTTCCCGCTGAAGATTGACTTCAACATGCCCAGGGGAATCCTCACCTCCTGGGTAATGGTGACATCCAGCTTTCTTTCCAGCATCCGGTTGGTGAATTTGACATCCACCGTTGTCTTTTCAGGTTTTAAAATACCGCCTTTAAGATTCTTGAACAAGCCCGCTTTAATCTGGTACAACTTCTTGTCCTTCACGTCGGAGCTATTGGTGGAGGCTTCCCCATACAGGGTTTCCAGGCTTTTTGACAAATCTACCGCCTCAGCGTCCATGAGAGGCCTGTCCACCTCCAAAAGATAGTCGTTCAACACCCGGGTATAGAGGCCGTCCATCGCTGTACTGCCAAATTCGCCCGTCTCGATGATTTTTCTGCTGTCCAACCAGACCTCGGCCCCCTGTTGTGCAGTAAAAGCTGCGGCCCTATTGAGCACCACCGTCTGATAAAGAATCATAAAGCAATAAATAAGGAGAAACAATACCAGCAGTATTACGGGGACCACCAGTGTGGCTTCCACGGTAAAGGCGCCTTTATTGCTGCCCCGGAGACCTTTGACCAAAACGCCCACCCTCCACTGCTTCAATTTTCCGGCTGGAACCCGGTATTGTCATCCGGGGTCCCGCCGGGGAACATCTTACTGATCAAATCCCTGGCGAATTTAAAGATGGTATTTCTGAAAATCAAAGCCACACCCACGAGAACGGCAATAATGATGACAATCTCGACGGTTCCAAGCCCTTCCTCGTCCTTCATGAAAGCTTTCAACATCTGCAGCATTCTCTCACCTCCTCCCGTACGGATTTTCTATCTTCAAGCAACCTGCAGCGCCATCACCGCCGGCAGCGCTACAATGATCAAAATGGCCGCAAACATGATCATCATCGGCAGCAGCATTTTTGTAGAGGCTTCTTCACCCAACCGCTTTGCCGCATGTTTGCGCATTTCCCAGCAGCTGTCGGCCTGGGCTTTCAACATTCCTACCAGTTCTGAATTTCCCTTCCTCATATTCTGGAGAACCATCGACACAAATTTTGTGATTTCCAGCACCTTGCACCGCTTGGCGAAATCTTCATAGGCATATTTCTCCCCTTTGCCCGCCCGTATTTCCGACAGGGCCAGCGATAACTCCTCATACAGCGGCCCGTTTTTCTTGTTGTCCGCTACAATTTTCTCCCAGGCTTTTCCCACCGTCATCCCCGCATTGATCAGCAGTGTCAGCTTATTTAAAAAATCCGGGAAGTCCAGCTCAAGCATAAGCCTTCTTTGCCGCACCTTTTTATTCACATTGCTGTCAAAGGCAAATGCAACGGCTCCCACTGCAAAGATACCGAATACCAGAAATGAAACTCCCGTATGGTCCTGGCCGCTTTCGTCCTTTGGCCTTAGCCACTTAATTGTCACACCTGCCAGCTTTTCAAAGGCCCCGGGAAGTTGAACGGTCTTATTTCCTTCCTCCACCGGCCCGGCTCCCTTTTTACCGAATAAAAGGGTCAACTTGTCGATGGCCGCCTGCACCATCTGTCGGTCGGAGACCGGGGTATCGGAGGAGAGTACCGTCACGGTGAAATATTTTGCCGCAGGCCCGGAAGACCCTTTTGTGAGAAGGGCTCTGATCTGGAAGGTCTTGTCTCCTTCCCCATAAGGCGGTCTGGTCACTTCTCCCTTACCGCTGATAATTCCCGGGCTCTGGGACTCCCAGCTTATTATCACGCCTTTGTTTCCAAATGCCGCATCATTGCCGGGAAAATCCAGGGCCTCCGTAATTTTTCCCATGTCCTTGTTCCGTCCCCGGAAGGTTTCCCAGGTCAGTTCCTCCTTCGCCTCTGCAAGGATCTTCTCATCTTCCGTCACGGGAGGCAATTCCGGCACCGGAATTGTAAACCTCTCTACTCTTTCAACCTCACCTTTTTGTATCTTTGCTTCCAGCTCGATTTTCTTGTTCCCCGCTCCGAATCCGGGGCGTGAAATCTCCCCCTCTTCCGTAAGCCGGGGAGTATCGGAATTTATGGATTTTTCCCGGGGCAGGGACAAAATCCCGCCAATAAAAAAGACCACCAGCAGCCCCACCATGATATGGGCTATTTTGTTCGCCCAGTGAATGCGCAAATAGTAGGAGGCATACCTGGCTCCCGATATCTCTGACAGCTTGTTCAGCAGTCTTTTGTCATACCCTGTGTCAAAGCTGTACCTTAGCCTGTCAAGAAGGTATAGCCCCACCGGCAGCAGCGCCTTTAACGGATATTCCTTTTTGTCCAGCGGCTCCAGGTACTCATGGAATTTCCCCCTGGACTTAAAATAGAGTCCCAATTGTGCCAGCAGCAAAATGCCAAATAGTATGAGTACAATCAATGGTCCTTTCCCTCCCGTCCCCTCAAACTCTAATGTCCATAATCTTTTTCGATAGGAAATAAGCTCCCGTAAGCAATGCCAGTGCCACAGTCATCGCAGCCCTTCCCGCAATGGTGTTGAATATGGGTGCAATATAATCGGCGGCACTCATGGAAAGCAGCAGCACCAGCCCTATGGGCATTGCGCTCAGAATCTTCTGTTCAAACCTTCTTGCCGCCAGCAGGGTGTCTATTTCCTGTCTGATTTCAATTTTGTCGTTGATGATATTGGAAGTGTTGCGGATCACTTCGACGATGTTTCCGCCCGTCCGCTTGCAGGTGTAAAACACGTCGGCGAAATTGAGGATGTCCTCCAGGTTGGCCCTGCGGGCAAAATCGTAAAGCACCGCCTCAACCGTTTCGTTCATTTCGATTTTCCTGATCATATATTCCATTTCAAGGATAATGTGGGTATCGGGCCTGGGGTAGATGATGGCCAGATCCTTCAGTACCTCCTTGAATGCCGTTTCAACGGACTTTCCGGCAATGAGGGAGGAAGACAGGGAATGCAGCATGTCCTTAAACTGAAGGTTTAAATCCGCCTTCCGCTTTTCAACAATCTCCCGGGTTCTGATTTTTGGGTAGAACAGCGCCAACGGGCAGAGGAACAGGCAGAGCACACTGTGATAGAATACATATCCCACTGCAAATATCACTGCCGCGGCAAGCAGCGTATAAAGCAGCTTCTCTCTCCCGGTCATGACGTATACATCATAATGGGCCAGCCCGCCGCTGTGCACCGCTTCATCCACCGCCGCCCCGGTGACCGGTTTGTCATTGAGTGCTCCGATTTTGACCTCCATGCTTTCTCCTCACCTTTCATTTTTCGCTGCCCAATTCCCACTTCTCTTCCGGCATGCCCGCCAGCCTGAATTTTTCTTTATGTACCATAGCATTATCCGTCCTCTTTAAATTTCCTATAATTCTCTTGTCTTTTGTTTCACCTTCTTCTTGAAACACATACAGCGGGTTCAACTGGAACTGTCCCTCCCTGTACCCTACGATTTCGGTAATTTCCATGGTCCTTCTCGATTTGTCCCTCAGGCGGGAAAGGTAAATAATCACGTCGATGGCAGAAGCGATCTGCTGCCGTATGGCTTCCAGGGGAAGCGGAGCACCGCTTAGCACCATGGTTTCAAGCCTGCTCAGCATATCGCCCGGAGAGTTGGCATGCCCCGTGGACATGGACCCATCGTGTCCGGTGTTCATTGCCTGGAGCATATCCAGGGCCTCGGAGCCCCGGACCTCTCCCACGATAATTCTCTCAGGCCGCATTCTCAAGGAGGTTTTGATCAGGTCACGGATGGTGATCTCACCCTTGCCCTCGGTATTTGCATTTCGGGTTTCCAGCCTTACCATGTTGGAAACCGACACGATCTGGAGCTCTGCCGAATCTTCGATGGTAATGATGCGTTCATCCTCCGGAATGAAATTGGACAGTGCATTCAGAAAGGTTGTTTTTCCCGAGCCGGTGCCCCCCGCGATAAACAGGTTGTATTTGGCCCTAACCATGCGCTCCAGCACACAGGCCACCTCTTTCGTAATGGAACCGTAAGCCAGAAGCTGCTCCACCGTCATGGGCTTCTCAGGAAACTTTCTTATGGTCATGATGGGCCCGTTCAATGCAATGGGAGGAAGCACCACGTTGACACGGGAACCGTCCTGGAGGCGGGCGTCCACAATGGGGGAAGCCTCGTTCACCGTCCTGTTCACCTTGGAAACAATGGCCTGTATCACATCCTCCAGCTTTTCCCTGCTTTCAAACCTGGCATCCAGCCCGTAGATACGCCCGTACTTTTCCACAAAAATATCCTCCGGACCGTTGATCATGACTTCCGTAACGGCCCTGTCTTCGATGACAGGCTGGAGCACATCCAGCCGCCTCATGGCATTGAACACCTCATCGACGATGCCCTTCTGCTCCGCTACCGGAAGAAAAAGCTCCCTGGCTTTTCCAAAAACCACACCGGTAATCAGTTCCCGGACCTCATCGTCCTCTACGTCCCTGCTGAGGTCTATCCTGTCACTGACCATGGCTTTTACTTCTTTAACAAGCCTGTCCCTTTCTTTATCCTCCAATCCGTCCATCCTTTCACCCCTGCCACCGGTTTTTTTCCACACTCCGGCCATCGTTCTTCCGCCATGAATCAGCTTCTATTACAAGTTTATACGCGTGCCGGCTTTAAGCCCCCCTTAGCAAAAGCCTCATCAACTGCTCCATGCCCTGATTGAACCGGCCGCCGTTATCGGCACAATTGGCCTTGATCCCGCCAACCACAGGCAGTTTTACGGAAGTATGCATGTCCGTCAGAGCAAGCCCCTCTGCTTCATAGAAAGAATCCGGGGAATATTTGTTGAAAATGGGTATAATTTTATCCCGGATATGAACATTCTCCTTTTCAGCCAGGATGTCCAGCTCTTTCTCCAGCACCCTGGCCCTGGTGTAACTGGCAAGCGCCGGGTCAAGCACAAATACAATGAAGTCACAGAACTTTAATATCCCCAGGTTTTGCCTGCTAAAGCTGCTGGACATATCCACCACCACGGCATCATACTGGTTCAGCTTTTTCATCTGTCCCAGCAAAACGTTCAACTCTTCCGCAGACATATCCTCTACTTCCGCCAGCCGGTCCTGGGGCTCAAAATAGTGCACCCCGGTGGCATCAATGCTTTTTAATGCTTCCACCCGCAGTCCCAGGTTTTTGTTTTTCTCTTTTATGTAAAAAAGCATATGGGATAGGTTCTGTTCATTCTTCGAAGTAAAAAAGGAAGAGGTGGAAGGAATACTTTCGAGGTTCAGATAAAAGGAGGACAGCCCTCTGCTTATGCACTGCATGCATAGGTTCACGGCAATGGTCGTTTTTCCCGTCCCTCCGGAGGGTGAGTAAACGGCGATGAGCCTGGTGGGCTTTCCCCCGTCGGAAAGAAACACTTCTTCTTTGTTTGATTCCGAGTATATCCTCAGAATACCCGCAACAAGCCGGTCTCCATGCTGATATTTGCCCACTGACTCCAGGTGCCCCAGCTCAGAGGGAATTCTGCCGCCGGTGAGCAGGATGACCGTCTTCACCCTGTTTTCCGGGATAGGCGCAGTAAACAGGTCGGGACTCACCAGCAGAATGTCGGCCCGGGGTTCTTCCTCCTGCAGGAATTTATACAGGTATTCCTGTTTTGTAAAGGAGTTTACCTGGAACCGCCCGGAATGGCTCCTCATAAAAAAATTCACAAGGTTCTCCAGATACGTTTCGTCGGTATCGGCAATTACCAGCTTTATTCTCCACATGGCATTCCTCCCCCAAAGCTTTGCCTGCGCAAATTTCGCAGAACAAACGTAAGATAATGTCAATCCAGAAGATGGTGATTTACATTATAATCCAATTATTACATATTTGTCTATAAAATTTAGTAATTTTTGTAAATAATTGTATGTCCCTGGCCTAAAACCAGGCCGTTGTGTCTTTTTCGGGGGATTTATGGGTGAGAGAAAATAAAACTCCCCGGCTTCACATTCAATCCGGGGAGTCCCTGCCAAAAGGCTTCTATTATTTTCAGAAAAATAATATACTTTTTAAAAAATTTTTTCTAGTTACATTTAAATCCGTTAAAGGATTGCCTTACCCTGGGGCCTGGTTCAAATACATGCTTTCAAGCAGCCCTGTCCCGGTTTTGGTTCTGAAGTACTTGTTTGCCACCGACCTTACCGCATCGGCCTGCATGTCGTCCTCATAGATGTTCACCAGGAAATCCGCCTCCACGAGGATTTGAAAGTCCCCACCGTCGATCTTTCCATAACTGTGGTGGTTGCCGATAAGAAAAAGTATCCGCTCAAGGTCCGTCTCTCCGAAGCCCTCCTCCTTAAGAAGTTCTTTCGCAACTGGCGGTCCCTCGATCTCCTGGTATTTTCCCGCGGAGGAATTGTACTTCCTTTCGCTCTCTTTGATGCCTATGTCGTGCAAGACGGCCGCGGCCTCCAGAATATTCTGCGTTTCCCCGGAAAGCCCCTCCAGCTCTCCGATGCATTTTGCAAAGCTGTGCACCTTCAATGCATGGTTTATGCGCCTCACGTCACTGCCGAAATACGCCGCCATTTTGCCGACAATGGAAGCAATACCGTTTTTGTGCTTTTCCTCTTTCAAGCGATCACCCCATACCATTCAAATATTCAATATTTCCTTAAGCCTGTCCTGGCTGACATAGTTGGACTCTTTTGTCAAGCTCCCGTTTTCATAGTACCTGAGATAGGGAATCTGGTCGTTCCTCCACACACTTTCCTTAAAGCCCATAAATTCTCTCGAATAGTCCACCTTGTTGTAAACAAGCTCATAGACATCTATGTCCTCCCGGGTATCAATGCCGTAAACCCAACTGCTCAAGCTGCGCCACTGAGGGCACCAGTCCTGGGTCATAATGACGACCACCTTCGCCTTCGATGCCTTCACCTCGTCGCCGAACTCTCCGGTGGCGATGGCATTTAAGGCCTGTTCTTTTGTAAGCACCTTTCTGTTGATCATATGCCGGGTCATCTCCTTCCTGTATATGCCTTGCGGTTTAACCTTCAAGCTATATTTCCCAAACTCTCATGCTTCTAATCAAAAATTTCAGTGGTTTTCAAACTTCGCCTACATTACGTTTTCGGCTTTCCACATACCAGTCGATGAGCCTTCTTGCGATACTGACCCTGCCCGGAATTTCCGGCAGGTTGTGGATGGTATACCAGCCTGCATCGGTAACTTCCACATTGTCCACCTGGATCTCTCCCGAGGCATATTCGGCAGTGAAGCCCACCATCAGTGAATCGGGAAAAGGCCAGGGCTGATTGCCGAAATACCGGATGTTTTTTACCTCAATGCCTACTTCTTCTCTTATTTCTCTCGCCACTGCGGCTTCAAGAGTTTCACCCGGCTCCACAAACCCGGCCACAAGGCTGTAGAATCCCGTGGCGAAGCGGGCCGAATGGGCCAGAAGAATCTCGTCGCCCTTCAAAATGGCAACAATCACTGCCGGTGATATCCTGGGATAGGTAATATACCCGCAGGCCGGACACTTCAAAGCCCGTTCCTCCGCCGCCATTTCCATGCTACCCCCGCAGCGGCCGCAAAACCGGTTGTTGCTCTGCCAGCTCAGCAGATGGTATGCCCGTCCGGCAGCCCAGAACCATTGGTCCTCGATGCGTCCGAAGACCTGGCGCAGCTCCATGAAGCAAAAGCCTTCCGCCGCACAGTCTTCCCCGGGGAAATTTGCGGCAAAGCAGTCCAGCCCTCCCACGGAGCCGGTATGCATAACATTTGCCGGCAATAGCTTTAAAGCCTTTATGTCCTCCACAAAAGGAACTTTTAAAACTCCTTCCTGCTCGCAGAGCAGAAGCCTGCTGTTTGAAAATAAAAACCAATAGGAATCTTTATATTCATCACCGTTCATTTTATATTCGAAATTGATCTCCTGAACCTTATCCACTTTGCCCTCCGCCATACTAAATATTATATAAATCAGCCGCTTCTCCTATGAATCCCGTTGCGTTCATTACGTTCAATTATACTCTTTAAGGGCGGAATGCGCAAAGTTCCACAGAAATCTTTTATTTCTTCAGACGTACCCGCCTTATCTATGATATAATTTTTTCAAACTGAAGGATTCGAGGATAACCCCAGCCATGAAGAAGTTAACCCAAAAATGCACCGACTTTGTTGTCATCGATTTTGAAACCACCGGTCTGGATGCAATAAAAAATGAGTTGATCGAAGTATCCGCTTTAAAATATGTCGGCAGGAATTTTGTGGACAGCTACATTACGTTGATCAAGCCGAAAATCAAAATTCCGTATTATATCACTCAGATCAACGGCATAACAAATGAGATGGTTAAAGATGCCCCTTCCATTGAAGAGGTCATCCCTAGGCTGGTGGACTTTATAGGGCCGTCCGTCCTGGTAGCCCACAACGCCGCTTTCGACATGAAATTCCTCAAATGCAATGCTCAGCGGTGCGGGCTGGAAGTGAAAAATTCCTACATAGACACCCTTTCCCTCAGCAGGAAAACCTTTCCTGAGCTGCACAACCACAAGCTGGCCACGGTGGCCCGCCATATAGGCATACATGAAGAAGGCTGGCACAGGGCAGAATTTGATACAAGGGCAACGGCTGAAATCCTTCTGCGATGCACCGAAAGTTTTTAGAAACCACCAAAACCTTTCTTCGGGGGGGCCAATGGAAGATAAACTGCTGAACGCAATAACCGTGGATTTGATCGACAAGCTCAACTACCTGCCCGTGGCAGACAGCTCGGAGGCTTTGGCGGGCTCCGGCAAAATCAGGCTTTTTGAGAAGCGGGACCTCTCGGAATATAGCATTGTTGAGCTCTTGGATGCGGGGGTTTTGAGCCGCCCGGGAATGGAACAGCATGCCCGCGACAGGCTGGATTGGCTCAGCGGCTATGAAATCATTGACTTCACCGGAAAGCCTTCCTTGCTTCAGATATTTTTCCTGGAGCACTCCGACCCGTCAAAGGTCGCTCTGATTAAGGAGCTCCAGAACGATGCCATCGACAAAGGCCGCAATACGGCTTTTATCATTATGGATCTTGAAAATGAAGATTTGATCCTTGACTGGGGGCTGCAGGACCCTTCCCCTGAAATTGAAAACCTGCTGTGGCACTGGTTTGACGGCGATCTTTCACAATATGACAGCCTGCCTGATCTGGAAGGCCTTGTAAACCGCCATGAGCCGGAACCTGTCCTGGCGGAGGTATCGAAAAACTCACCCGCCACCTATGTCCTCATTTGCCTGAATGTCGTCATATGGCTTATGGGCCAGCTTTTCTATTACCGGTATCATGAAAACTACATCGAGACCTGGGGTATAAAAAACAACGCTCTGATCCTTGGGGGACAGTACTGGCGGCTGTTCACCGCTGCATTTCTGCACAGCGACTTCATGCACCTGGCCTCCAACTGTTTTTCGCTGCTCATCTTCGGCACCACCGTCGAAAGAGTTTTCGGCACCCGCAGATACCTGGCCATTTACCTGGCTGCGGGGCTGGCAGGAAATTTCACCAGCTTTGTCTTCTCTCCCTATAACTCCCTGGGCGCTTCCGGGGCCATCATGGGTATCGGGGGAGCTTTAATCCATACCTGGACCAGAAACCGCTATTTCTTTTCCCTCCGAAGGAAGCAGTACCTCACCTTGGTGTTTCTGGTGTTCTTCAATATTTTCTATGGGTTCCTGAGTCCCGGCATTGACAACTATGCCCATGTGGGCGGCTTCGCCTGCGGATTTGCCCTGGCTTCACTCCTGTATCCGGGCAAACGGTAACCTTATTATGTTTACCTCCTGAAAAAACAGGGTAGAAAATGAGCAGGACATCCTGTTTATTTGTAAGAGTAGTAGTTGAACTGCTGCAAACACTGTACGAAAATGGAGGTCAATTGGTCACATAATGGGGTGATACCATGTTAATTCAAGAAGGTTCTAGGGCAATTGAATTCTGTTTGCCCGACAACAGCTGGGAGCGGGTATGCCTGAATGAATTTAAGGATATGAAGGTGGTTCTCTACTTTTATCCTGAAGGCAGCATATGGGATAATATAAGGGAGGCCTGTGAATTCCGCGATGCTTACGATGAGATTACCAAAGAAGGTGCCGTCGTCGTGGGCGTAAGCTCCGATAAGCCAAGAACCCACGAGGATTTCCGGAAGAAATACAGCCTTCCCTTTCCTCTTCTGAGCGACCCGGACCACAGCATCGCCAAAGCCTACGGCGTGTGGGAGGATAAACGGTTTTTCGGCAAAAAGTATAAGGGGGTTGTGCGTACCACTTATATCATCGACGAGCACGGGAAAATACAGAAGGTTTTCACCGATGTGGACGCGAAAGACCATGTGGACGAGATCCTGTACGCTTTGAAGAATTAACCCCGCCTCACATTTTGCCCAGCTCGCTTATGGGCCCCTGGATAATCCGGGGCTTTTTTGCCGGGTCAAGCCATTTGATGATCCTCAGCAGGTTGGCCTCAGCCATTGCAGTACAGCCGAAGGTTTTTATGCCGTCTCCCTCCCAGATATGCAGGAAGATGGCGCTGCCCCTGCCGGGAATAACGGGCTGGGTATTGTACTCTATGGCGACAAAATATTTATAGATGCTTCCAATCCTATACAGATCCTCGGCAGAGCTCCAACGCCCGTTGGAAGGCCCATGCTGAAAGGTGTTATAGTATTTTGACTTGCTGTCGTCCACCCAAAAATCGTTTTCTCTAAAGGGTACGAACTTCAGCTTTGTTCCCGGATTTTCGGTCCTGCTGTAGCAGGTGGTCAGAGAAAACACACCCGCCGGCGACTTTCCGTCCCCCTCCGCCTTCTTATTTGCAAACCCGTTCCTGCCGGTCATGGCCTTTACAGCAGAAAATACCTCTTTCCACTGTCCTTCGGCTTTCTCATAGGCAATTACCTGTGCGGAAGAGGAAGCAAAAGAATCGGCAGCAACCAGGACCACTTGCCGGGAATCCTGCAGACCTTTTATTCCGTCAAGCTCCACCCCCGAAAGTATCCCTTTTTTCTCCACCGGAACCTTCTTCTCCATGGCTGCGCCCTCCTGCTTTATTTCCTTTTTGCCCTCACCGCCAAGCAGCTCCGCCATGTTCACATCCAGCAAAGGGTACTTGCCCGAGTCCATATCGTCATAATGCCACCATTCCGAATTGATGGTACGGAAACCGCATTCCGTCATAACCTCCGTCAGCAGCGCCAGATTTTTTGCCGCTTCCTGCGGCATATCCGGGTTGTCCCTGGAGGCTTTTACAGAAAAATCATCAAAGGCCGACGGCATGACAAGCTCCTTTCCCGCCTGGTCCACCAGCGTGACGTCCACAGCCGTACCACGGTTGTGATTGGAGCCTCTTTTTTGGGGATTGGCCACATAGCGTTCATCCTTTACCAGTTCCCAGAATATCTTCTGAACTGCCAGGGGCCTGTACGCATCCCAGACTTTAAGCCGCAGCCCCTTCTCTTTCAATCGGGCACTGGCCTTCACCAGCTTCTCCGCCGTCTGTCTCCGGAGTGCTCCCTCTTTGAAGGAATAAACGGCCTTCCCGGTAAAATTGTCCGTCGTGGCATATTTTAAATCGCAAAGAATGCTCTCATCCAGTTGATTGATCAGAACCAGCCCCTGTACTTCCTTAGCAGCCTTGACCCCGCTCCCGGCCTTCTCTTGTCCGGTTTCAGCCGGGACGGTGGTCGCAGGAACAGAAGCCGCAGTTTCAGGCAGCTGTGGGGCCGGAGCCGGAGTGGCAACCGCGGGGCTGTCCTCCACAGGGTGCAATATCTGCCCCGTAAGCTTGTCCTTATCCCAACAACCGGTAAGGCATATGCACAGGGTCAGAAGCAGAATTACAAATCTTTTCATCTATTCCATTTCCCTATAGGAAGACACAATACTCATTTTCTCCGAGTCCACTTTGTGCTGGTACTCTTTAAACGCCGGACCTTCAAACAGCGCCCATAGGCTGTATGTCAGGCTTGCAAGCAGCACGGCAGCCGATATTCCTGCCACCGCCACCCTGAATCTCCAGTCTTTTATAAAAGACAAACCTGGGAGGTGAATATTCATGTGAGCCTCCGTGTATATTTTTAAACATATTATATATGTTTTTCCATCTGCCCGCAACAATCCGGATTAGAAAGGATACCGTCTGGGCACATCCCATTCCGTGTCATAATAAACGGGCCTGCGGTATCTCCTGGTATACATGAGCTTCAGCAGGGCAATTCCGCCTAAGAAGCCTCCGATATGGGCCCACCAGGCCACCCCTTCACCCACGCCTCCCGCAAAGGCGTTGATGGTACCGGAATAAAGCTGCATCACGAACCATAGGAACAGGTAAATAATCGCAGGGATGTTAATGAAAATGGGAATGATGACAATGAGGAAAACCGTCGTGATCTTTGCCCTGGGAAAGAGGATGAAATAAGCCCCCATAACCCCCGCAATGGCACCGGACGCTCCCACGGCGGGCACAGGCGATCCCGGGTTGAAGATGAAATGGGCCAGCATGGCTGCCGCCCCTGAAGCGATATAAAAAACGAAGAACTTGAAGTGTCCCAGCCGGTCTTCCACATTATCGCCAAAGAGCCACAGGAACCACATATTGCCCAGCAGGTGAAGCCAGCTTCCATGAAGGAACATGCTGGACACGATGGGGAGAAAATCCCAGGAAGAAATGCCGTCGTTAGAGAGGTCATAGACCAGCCTTGCCGGCGAGAAGCCAAAAGCATAAATCAATTGTGCATTCTGCCTTTCAGTCAACAGGAACTGGAAGACATACACCAGTATGTTTACAATGATGATAAATATGGTTACATAAGGTTTCCTTATGCTTGGTACATTGTCTTTTAACGGGAACATACCTGATCACTCTTTTCTCGTTTGCCGTACTTTTTCTATGGTATTAATGAAATTCACGTAGTTGGCCTTAAGCAAATTTTGAATGATAAACTGCGCTCATTATAAGATATGTACCCTAAAAGAGCAAGGTGTAATCTTTTGTTCATGTATGGAAATTTATGGTTTATAATTCTCCGTCCGTACGGCAGATCAGCCTCTGGGAAAATACATGATAATGGCAACACCGATCAGTGCAATACAGCCTCCCAGGAGGTCAAATTTATCCGGAGCTATCTTATCGATTTGCCATCCCCACAAAATTGACAGCGCAATAAAAATGCCCCCGTAGGCCGCATATACCCTTCCAAAGTTCGCATTGGGGGGTTGCAATGTAGGAATAACGCCATAAAGCACCAGGACGACGGCACCCGCCAGCCCGTACCATATGCTTTTGCCGCCGCGCAGCCATATCCACACAAGGTATCCCCCGCCGATTTCAAATAGTCCTGCAATGATGAAATAAAATAACGACTTGACAATTTCCACGGTATCCTCCATTCCACTGATTTTTGTTGTTTTGAATATGCTGTAAATAAAAGCTCCGGGGCATCGAGCCCCACCGCTTTTGGCCGGATTTGCCAGGCAAAGGACCCAAAATTAAAATAGAACCAAGGGAAGCTTTTCTTCCCTTAATTCTACTCCAGTTGTGATTTTATGCCCAGTTATTTTTTAATGATGAGGCTTTCAATATCCACATCGTTTTGTATCATGTCATTTGCCTTCATAAAGGCCACGGTTTTCTTCATGGATTGGATATCCGTCGGGGTTATCTCCATATTGAAGTCGTACATTTTAAACATCTCTTCAACGGCTTCTTTACTGAGCTCCGTTTCTTTCGCCGTAATTTCCATCACTTCGTCCCGGCTGCTGTTTATATACTCCAGAACCTCTTTTTGTGTCTTTAGAAATGTCTCTACAAGAAGAGGATTTTTTTCGTAAAAAGCATTGCTTGTGGCAACTACGATGGTTGCGTCCACAAGCCCTTTGCCGGTGGTCACCACCGCATAACCATTTTTGCTCATGTTATAGGCGGTGGGTCCTGCAAGCAGCGCTGCATCCACCTGGCCGCCCAAAAGGGCCGCCTGGGAATCGGGGATGCCCATGGAAGCAAATTCGATATCGGCTTCCGTCAGTCCAACTGTCGCCAGGTATGCCACCAAAAGCTCGTGAAGGATGGTTCCCTTCGGACCCGCCACCTTTTTTCCCTTTAAATCCGCCGCCGACTTGATGCGGTCATCCTTTGCAAAAAGCATGAACGCCTCGGGCGACCGGCTGTAGGTACTGATAATTTTTATGTCGGCGCCATTGGAAGCGGACAGGATGACGGAGGTAGCGCCTACCGCATACAAAAATTGGATATCTCCCGAAGCGAGAGCCTGCGTCTGTTCAGGACCTGTGGTCAGATTGGAATATTCGACGGGAAGACCGTAAGCCTTAAAAGCTTCCGCAAACATCCCTTTTTGTTTTTCCACAATGGAAGGTACATTCAAAGGGGATTTTACATACGTCAATGCAATCTTGTCCACAGTGAATTTCTGGGTTTCTTCCGGCGCCGATGCGGCCGTATCCGGAGGGGTGGAAGCAGCAGAATCACTTCCGGCCTGCGGGTTAGAAGAGCTGCCGCACCCTGCGGCGACTGCGAGAATAAAGAAAAGGGTGAGTAATAGTGCTGTAAATCGTTTCATGTGTGTTCTCCTTTATGTTTTTATTTTATTCAGGATGTCTTTCTTCAGCGCGATCAGTTCGTCGGAAAGCACATCCCGTGGATAAGCGTGAGAGGATAAATCATATTGGGCTTTTACCCGTCCGTCGTCCAGAATAATGATTTTTTGACCGAGGAGCAAAGCCTCATCAATACTGTGGGTAACAAAAACAATACTTTTCTTGCGCAGGGAATAAATTTTTATCAATTCCTTCTGCAAATGTTCCCGTGTAAAATGATCCAGCGCCGCAAAGGGCTCGTCCATTAAAATCAGACCGGGATTATAGGCAAGCACCCTTGCAATAGCCACCCGCTGCTGCATGCCGCCGGAAAGCTGCGCGGGATATGCTTTTTCAAAGCCACACAGTCCCATCAAGGTAATGAGCTCATGGATAGCGGGCGTGGAGATTTGTTTCTTCCGAAGGCCAAAGGTGATGTTGTTCCAGGCAGTGAGCCAGGGCATCAGGCGGGACTCCTGAAATACCATGCCGGTGATTTGGTTCATGGGCCTGGTAATTTCACCACAGTCCATGGATTCAAACCCTCCCAGAATGCGGAGCAGCGTAGTCTTGCCGCAGCCGCTTTTCCCCAGGATGACCGTAAAAGCCTGCTCTTCCAGCACAAGGCTCAGCCCCTTCAATACGTCCATCTGCTTATTTTCCACCCTGTAGCTTTTACACAGATTGTTGATTTTAACTCCAGCTGTCATCAAGGCCTCCATGTACAATTTTTCTGATGGCAAAAGAAAACAGCCAGTCACAGGCAAGGCCTACAAGGCCAATAACCACAATGCCTACGATCACCTTGTCCGAACGGGACATCTGCTGTGCATCCAGGATCATATACCCCAGACCGCTGGCCGCTGCGATCATTTCCGCACCGATGATGGCCCGCCAGCTGTAACCGAGGCCGATGCGCATGCCGACCAGAATATCCGGAAGCGCATTGGGAAGCATAATGCGGATAAATTTTTTGCCCATGGAGAAGTTCAGGGAATCCCCCACTTCAAGCAGTCTGGCATCACAAGAGGCAAGGCCCTTTTTGATGTTGAGGAACATGGGAAAAAAGGAAGCCAGCACGATGATGATAATCTTGGAGGTTTCACCGATGCCAAACCACAAAATCAATAAAGGGATCAAACTCAAAGGGGGAACATTCCTCAAAAATTCTACGATGACACGGTAATAAACAAACGTCCGGGAACGCACACCGGCAATCACTCCCAGGATAAATGCCAGGGCAAAGGCGATGCCAAAGCCGGTAAGCACCCGTCCCAGGCTCGCGCCCACATGCTTTACGATAATTCCTTTTTGAAGCATGTCCGCCAGGCTTATCCCGACCCTCCGGGGACTTGGCAGTACATATGCACTCCAGAGTGACAGGGCGCTGCCGATGTACCAGGCAAAGACAAACAATAGGATAAGGGCCGTAGATTTAATAAATTTTTTCATCATCCGCCTATACCCCGTCTCCATGATGACAGCCATCCTGGCAATAAAGCATTTCAACCATGGCCTCCCCTTCATAGCCTCTGTTTTTGAAAAAAACGTCAATTTCCTGTCTGGACCGGAGGATGGGATGCTTACCAAAATCACTGAAAAACCCGGGGGGAATAGGGCTGGCGGAAAGCCTTGTGCGTCTGAGGCTGATCCCGTTCTCCTTCTCAAAAGCGTTCCAGGTCATGAAGCGGGTATTCGACAGTTCCAGTCCTTCTCCCAGTTGACTGAGAGCTTCACAGGGAGTTATGACCGTCAAGAAATCTTCTTCCCCTGCGTAGCGCCGGTGCAGTTCCAAGGCGCAATGAATCAGAATCGGGTAAATTTCCGGAAAATCCACGTTTCCCGGGGCAAAATACTCCCGCACATAGGACACCGCCTTCGGGCACCGCATGTCCAGGGTACAGCCCTGTGCCTGCGTACAATAATTTTTGTAGGCCCGCTTTACCGTATGGATATGGTCTTCGTGGCATGTTACAAGCTGGAATCCCTTCTGAAAAAGAATCTCCTCCAGGGGCTGTCCTCTGTACAATTCCAGCACCACGGGATTCAGCCATGCATACTGCATCATTCTTTCTCCTTATGTTCTGCATAAAAATTTTATATCGATCTGCATGCAAATGTATTTTAAAAGTTTGAATATTCTAACTTTTTCAGTTTACCAAAAAACCATAAAGTGGTCAACTGTGCAAAATGTAGAATTTAAAAGGGATAATTCTCAAATTTTAAGATATTCTCACATAATCGAGACAAAAGAACATTATTATAAGAACATTATTATTTGAAACTACCATAGGAGGAAGTCATATAGTGATCTACAGAAGAAAACGGTGAAGAATCAACCGTTCCAGGCTAACAAAATAGTTTCTCTCTTTGAAAATCACCATAGTCGTCCTTTGTCTGTTAATCATCTGCAACCTTCAAACAATTATGATATAATATGGTAAATCTACTCACTGAGGAGGTGAAATCTCATGACATTAAGTGGAATTATGCCCGCCATACTGAACGGCTTATTTGTAACCCTGACCATATCCCTCTTTTCCCTTGTCATTGCCGTTGTGCCGGGTTCACTGCTATTTATGGGGAAGAATTCAAAAAGTCCTCTCCTGAAGTTGCCATGCAATGCCTATATTTACTTGTTCGACGGAGTTCCCTTACTCTTGCAGATATTTTTCTTTTATTATGCCCTGCCTATGGCATTCAGACCCCTTGCCTTTCCCGGATATGCAACAGGAGTACTTATATTGTCCCTTAACGCAATAGCTCTACTTGCAGTACAAATGGATTTTTACACACTGAAATCCAAAGAGAATCCGGGTCGGCCCGGCATACTGAAATTGCTGGCCCTGTCCGCCCTCTATGTGTTTGCAGAGCTCCTGAAGTACTCCACCTTGCTTTCTCTCATCGGTTTGACAGAGCTTTTCAGAATATCCGGCCAGATCTCCAACCGGTTGGCAAACGCATCGGCATATCTGATCGCCATCGGTATTTTCCTGGTACTCAATACCGTCCTAAAATTATTGGTAAAGCGGCTTTATAACGTGTTCTTTCCAGAGCAGGAGCCTCGGAAGGTACTTGTGGATACCCGGTAAAAGCAGAAGACATAAAGAAAGGAATAGAAAAGGGTGGATTATACACCGGTCCTTTCCTGTTCCTTTTTTACTTTACAGATATCTTTGCTTTCTTATATCCGAAATAGTAGATGCTAAGGGGCCACCAGATAATGCAGAAAGCCGGGTAAATGGCCCAGAGGGTGTGAGAAGACGAGGAATAATTTACAAATCCGAAAAACAGTATTGAAATGGCGCTCCCTACCACAGAATAGCCGAAAAACGCTTTCCTCCGAGCAAAATAGAGGCTTATGGGCCACCAGACCACGGCATATGCGGGAAAGATCGCCCAGGGATAGCCTGGAGATATCAATATATTTAAAGCAGAATAGTAAAGGATGGTAGCCGCGCTGACAACCCACGCATACGTCAGGGTTTTTGCCTTTTCGCCCACAGCCATCGTTATAGGCCACCAGAGCACGGGAAAAACAGCATACAGGAACCAGGGATGCTCCGGTGAAGTGGTATAATTGACAATCACAAGAAACAATATGATAAATAAGCTGCTTACGGCAGCAAATCCTTTATAATCGGCTCTTGCATGGAAAATCATGCTCATGGGCCACCAGACCACGGCAAAAACCGGATAAACAAACCATAAGCTGCCGGTGCCCGCCATACTGTTGACCGACAGGTTCACCGTTATAAAAAACAGTATGCAGAGAACACTTCCTGCAATAGCAAACCCAATGGAATTTTTACTCATCGCCCTTCCCTCCTACTTTAATCTGAGCCACCGGAAAAACATGACCAGGGGCCACCAGAGCACGGCAAAGGTGGGATATACAAACCAGATGACGGCAGGCGTATAATAAAAGTTCATGAATATGCTCAATGCGATAATGAGCGCGCTGCCCCAGATGGAAAACCCAAGCTGCAATCCGGCAGTATTTGGGCCCACCGGTTGCCTTACCATGAGTTCCTTTCTGATGTCCTCAATATTGCCGAAGTCAATGATGGCCTTGTTGATTGCATCCTCTTCCGCTTTTCCCTGCTCCATGAGATCGCCCACCTTTTCTTCCAGGTTCTGTATGATCTCCTGCTTCATAATTTCCTTTTGCTCGCTATCAGGGATATCATTAAACATTTCGCTTATATAATCCTTGATTTTTTTCATTTCAATCCCTCCATAAAAATATCGATGATCTCCTTGGTTTTGCTCCATTCCTCCACCTGTTCCCTGTAATAGGCCTTGCCCAGGGATGTAATACGGTAATAGCGCCTCCTGGCGCCATAGGTGATATCTCCGAAATAGGATTCTATCAGCTCTTTTTTCTCCAACCTTTGAAACACGGCATACAGTGTAGCTTCTTTGATCTGAAATTGTTCATCGGTTCTCAGGCTTATTTCCTTTGATATCTCGTAGCCATAACGGTCCTTTTCAAAAATCAGTCTCAGGATAATGGAATCCAAATGGCCTCGAATAATATCACTGTTTATCATAATGTACCTCCTGGTGCAATATTATTCTATCAGATAGAGTAATGTTATCACGTATTACTCTATCTGTCAAAGTAATTTTAACTATATTTTTGTATATGTTTTGTTAAAATACGACCGCTGATTGCTATTGGACATTTTCTATGGTAAAATTTACTACGCGGCCACAGCGTGCCGCACACAGTTACATTCCACTTGTTTTGACACCAGTGCCCTACGGGACAGATCCTCGTTTTGGAGACTGAATGTTTGTGGGGGAAGAAAAAATGACGTTAAAAGCACCTGTCAAATATGTTACCGCCGTACTATTTAAAGGCATTGCCGCATGCGTTGCAGGCTTTATGGGGATAACCATCGGAGGCATGGCGGCAAGCTCTCTCGGGATCAGTGCTCCTGCCTTGCCGCCGGAATTCGACCAGTCTCTCATTTTACTTCTTTACATGATTGTCTGGTTCTCTGCGTCGGTAATTACCGGTGAATTGTTTAAAAGAATGGGTCAAAATTTTTTGGAACGGTTTTTATGCATCTTTTTGTTTATCTATATGATTCAAAATTTTCTGCAAACCCTTGAGCAAATCATCTTCACAACCACGGTGAGCTTTAAATTCGGAGTTGTTTTCTACCTCTTTCCCTCACTCCTCATTTCCCTTGCTGTGGCATTGTTGTGGAAGCCGGCCAATTCCGGCAGCTCCATTCTGAAAGAATGGCCGGTTTTTTGGGGAAGAAGGCCGGGAAAAAGCTGGTTGTGGCGTATCGCCGTGGCCTGGCTGGCTTATCCGGTTATCTATTATGCCGTAGGCTCTTCCATTTCACGGATTGTAGCGCCTTATTACCAGGACCCTTCGCTGAACCTGGGCCTGACGTTGCCCCATTGGAAGGTGATTGTCGGAATGCAGCTTATTCGAGGATTGCTTTTCCTTTTACCCGTACTTCCCGTTATCATCCTGTGGAAAGGAAAGACATCCTCGCTGGGGATATGGCTTGGCTTTGCGATTTTCGTACAGGTGGCCACGCTGATGCTGCTGGCCTATTGGCTGCCCCCGGTATTGAGGATCACCCATGCTTTTGAGCTGACCGTCGACTCATTTTTGCAGGCTTTTGTCTACGCAAAGCTGCTGTACCCGGGAAACAAAATTGAACCCGTCCCTCCTATGGAACAAAACGGGAGTAAATGATATAATGAAATCATATCACAATAACGAAAGAAGATTAGAATGAAAAACAGCTTTAATGATTTGGGTATTTCGCCTCCCATTTTAAAGGCGTTGGAAGACATGGGCTTTGAAGAGCCCACAGAAGTTCAAAGCAAGGCAATCCCGCATATTTTGAACCGGGAAAATCTGGTGGTCCGATCTAAAACAGGTAGTGGCAAAACTGCTGTTTTTGGCGTTTCCATCCTGCAATTGACGGACCCGTCGGCTCCCGGACCCCAGGGCCTGATTCTGACTCCCACAAGGGAGCTGGCAATCCAGGTAGATTCCGACCTCAAACAGCTGTCAAAACACCTGCAGCACCGTACGACTGCTGTATATGGGCAGCACAGCATGAATGTTGAAATCCAGGCCCTCAAGAAAGGGGTTTCCGTCGTTGCAGGCACGCCGGGACGGGTATTTGACCACATCCGCCATGGAAATCTGATAACCAGGCACATCAGCTTTCTGGTCCTTGATGAAGCGGACAGAATGCTGGACATGGGTTTCCTGGACCAGGTGGAAAGGATTATCCGGACACTTCCCAAAGACAGGGTGACCCTCCTTTTCTCCGCCACCATCCCTCCCGAAGTCCATAAAATATGCAGGGAGTACATGAAACATCCGGTGATCATCGAGATTGAATCCCAGACCAAAACCGTGGACACCATCCATCAGGTATATTACCGTGTGGAGAAGAACGAAAAACGGACCCAGTTAAACCGCCTGTTGCTGCTTGAACAGCCTGAGAGCTGCATTATTTTCTGCAACACGCGCATGGCCGTGGACCAGGTTCAAGGCTTTCTGTCCCGGAAGGGATACGCCTCCCAGGCGCTGCATGGGGATATCCCCCAGGGCAGAAGGATAAAGACCATCCAGCAGTTCAAGCAGGGGGAATTTCATTTGCTGGTAGCCACCGATGTAGCCTCCCGCGGTATTCACATCGACGATCTGTCTCTGGTAATCAACTATGATGTTCCTGTGGAGAAAGACAGCTATGTGCACAGGATCGGGCGTACTGGCAGGGCTGGAAACGGCGGCCGCGCCGTCACACTGGTTACGGGCGACGATATCATGAGCCTCTATGAGATAGAAGAGCACATCGGAGCCATGATCGCTGAAGAGGAACTGCCCTCGGAAGCTGCTTTCAACAAGCGCAGGGCGGAAGCGGAAAAATGGATACAGGCCAATTCAATGAAAGTCAAGCCTCCCAAGCCTGCTGCAGAACCAGCTTCGAAGGAACCGCAAAAGAAGCGCTCCAATACAAGGCCTCCGCAGCATCCGGACAAGCGTAGAGACCGTCCGTCGGGAGCGAATGCGGGGCATAAGCCTTCCAGAACACGGACGCCTCAAAACGGGCAAACCAGGCCGCCCCATACAGCAGCCAAACCCACGGCGTCCCACACTCCACCTCCCCATACGCCACAGCCGCAAGTGAGTGCTCAAGCCCCGCAGCATCAGGCTGCCCCGGCTAAAAGGTCATTCCTCCAGCGTATATTGCAGCGCGTATTCGGCAGGTAACCCCAGAATATGGCTTCACCAGGAATTGAGAACCGCAGGATGCAAAAGGCCGGATGGGTATCCGGCCTTTAAACTCTCTCTTACTTTAGCACTGTACATTTTCCCGCTTGCCCAATCTGACATCTCCGAGCTTCATGCCGTTGATTCCGGCCTCAGAACATTGCACTTCCCAATCCCTTGCAGATAGCTCTCCTGAATGCAGCCTGCCCAGAACACTAAAAGGACGTATACACTGACTTCCCTTGTTTAGCAGCACATCTTCTCCCGGGTCTACCTGCAGCCTCCATCCACGGTCATAAAAAATTATAGCCAATGCGGCGCCCACCACACTTTGGGCATAACGGAACCCTTGTTCAAACTGAAATTCCCCACCGGCTGTTTCAACAAGTTTTTGCGCAAACACCTTCAATGCATCCAACGTGACCGGCAGCATGTCCGGGGTAATTCCCCTCATGTCCTCTTCATGCTTTGTAACCAGGGCCTCCCAAAGGGGTAAATAAACCATTTCCCCTACCCGGGCCCAACTGATAGGCTTTAGGCCCTTGACCCTCTCTTCTCCTCCGAGAGAAACCAGTAATTCCGTTTCGAGCTGGCTTATATGGTTCAACAATGTCAGTGAAGCATTTTCATCCCGGGATTCTTCAAAACCGGGATACTGGCTTAGGGCTGAAATTCTTTGTCCTAACGGCGGATGCGTGTCATATGGATTTTTTCCCGAGTCTTCTTTCTCTTTTTTTATAAAAGCAGATACGGCGCCTTCTACCGGCGAGGCCTTGAGATATGTGGAAAATCCCTCGGCCATCCCCGGGATAAATCCTGAATTCAAGACGGGAACAACCTCATTTCCCCAATAAGATTGGAAAGCCATTCCTGCTCCATGTACCTTTTCCAGTCCACTGATCAGGTGCTTTGCTCCTACCGTACGGGCGGCAAGCCCATCCGCGCTGTATTCCTGGGCTCTGGAAACCGCGTGGGTAATCCTAAGAAACATTTTTCCATATGCCATGAAAGGCTTTTGCAGGAATGAGCTATGTCCCGCCAGCCCTTTCAACGTTCTGCCAATGGCCGCCCGTGTTTTATAGATCCAGGGACCCAATTTGGTATCTCCGCCGTAATAGTGTCCGAACTCGTGTGCCAGTACGGCCCTTAACTCAGAAATATTCAATATTTGCAGGAGCGGAAGCCCCAAGCCCATGATCCTCCGGCTTCCCATCCCCATAATTCCTCCGCGCTGACCTACCCATGCGTTTACATCCGATACCAGAAAAACTTCCGAGGGCATGGCCTGCCCCACCTTACCGGCAATATCATTGAGCTCCCTGAACAGTTCGGGATGCTCGGACGGGTTCAACCGGGGACCAGGCGGTATAAATTTTTCAACCCTTGGAACCAGAGACCAAAGAATTATTAACGCACCACCGACGCAAAACAAGGCAATTTTTCCATGGAGGCGGTGGGCATATGCAACTTCTGCATAAGGTATATATATGAGTATTCCTGCGATAGCCAAAGCAAAAACATAGAAACCAACCATAAGTATAAGCGCAAGAAGCGCACGAAAAGCAACGGATTTTGACGGCAAAGAAATCCCCCCTGTTGAAATTATAATAAAATTTTACATTATTGGAGAATTAATAGCAATACGGCAAACCGGCATCTCATATGATGGCCACAATCTTCCGGGTACTGTTGTCTTTCAGGTCCACATAGGCTTCCTCCAATTGTACTACCGGCGTGGATATGTTATGAGGGGGAACATATACTACGGTACCGATGCTACCATCATTCATCCTCACTTTGGCTCCGGTATAGTATACGGATATGTTGGATAAAAAGGGAAGAATAATCTTCAGATCGTAAAGGCCCGTTCCTACGGCCACCTTCTCAATCTCCTTAAAAGTATCGAAAGGGGTGAGCTTGGGCCTGTAAATCCTCTCGGAGGTCAGTGCATCATATATATCGGCTACCGCCACAATCTTTGCATACAGCCCTATCTTTTCACCGGTTACTCCCAGGGGATAGCCCGTACCGTTTTCCTTCTCATGATGCATCAGAACTGCATTTTTGATGTCCTCACTCAAGGAATCGATATTTTTCACATAATCATACCCGTAGGTGGAATGCTTCTTTATCAGCTCAAATTCCTGTGGCGTAAGGGGCCCCTTTTTATTCAACACGGTCAGTGGAATCTTGGCTTTGCCCACATCATGCAGAAGTCCTGCAAGGACCACTTCCTTTACCTTTTCTTTTTCAAAACCCAGCCAGCGGGCGATGAACATGGAATATATGGAAACATTGAGGCAGTGGGTATACGTGTATTCATCCGAGGTTCTGACCCGGTTCAGGCATTCAAGGATTCCAAAATTGCTGTAGATGTCATTATAAACCGATTCCGCCACCTCATTGGCCGTTTCGATGTCAAGTTTTCTTCCGGATGCCAATCCGTTCAGAACCGTTTTAATTTTCTTGACATTTTTCCTGTAATCCTTGATTATAAGGTTTTCCAGCTGTGCGGAGACGCTTGCGTTTTCATCGTTTTTTACGCGTTCCACAATGTTGATTGTGGCTATACCAAAATTTCTGATTTTCTCAAGGATATATTCATTGGCCTCGGTATTGGCGGGAATGATAAACTGTCCCGCCTCCGTATATATGTCTTCCGCAATGATATCCCCCGGCCTGCACTCATCTATCCGGCATTTTTTCTTCATAGCAACCACCTATAAGTTTAATGCATCACATTTTAATGAACTGCAAAAGAGTCTATCTTTATTATACAATAATCAACTTGAAGAATTTGTCGAATAATAAAATGATTTGTTTTATTTTAAATATTTTTGTCACTTTCCCATCAAGGCCTGCAATATTTCCTCTCCATGCCCCTCGGGGCTCACTTTGGGAAATACTTTTTTAATGATCAAGTCCTCACCGATAATAAAGGTTGACCGTAGCACACCCATGTATGTCTTTCCGTACATCGTCTTTTCTCCCCATGCCCCATAGGCTTCCGCCACCTTGTGGTCCTCATCGGACAGCAGGTGGAAGGGCAATCCGAATTTTTCCTTGAAGCTGCTGTGGGAAGCCTGTCCGTCGGGGCTGACACCCAGCACTACTCCTCCTGCTTCAAGTATTTCATCATATACATCCCTAAAGCTGCATGCCTCTTTCGTGCACCCCGGAGTATCATCCTTGGGGTAAAAATAGAGGACAATCTTCTTTCCGATAAAATCGGATAAACTTGTAGCCTTGCCGTTATTGTCCTTCAGGGTGAAGTCAACAGCCTTTTCTCCTGCATTAAGCATATGGTCAATCCCCTTTTCCTTATTATGTCCCGTCCTATCGCCTGCGCTGCTTATTTATACCACTTGTGTACCTGCTCTTAACATAAGCTCCGCAAATTATTCTCCGGAAATCTGCGTTAAAAAACTTAAAAAGCCTGCTTATGAGGCTTTTCATTTTATTTGCTTTAGTTTACATAAAGGAAACATTGTGATTATGTTTGAATATACTGTTATCAGGAATTCCCTGCAAAATATTCAGAGCTGAGCGCCATGCCAAAATATAAAAAATTACTCCTGTTCTTTTGCAGCAGCACATTCATGCAACTGCTGCAGGATCGCTCCACCCAGTTGGAAATGTCCATGCCTGATTATATAAAATATATCGTGGCAAAGGATGTGGCTGTGACAAACTTCAAAATCGAAAACTGAATGCTGTGTGGCAGCAAGGTATTTAATTCTGGCCGTCAAGCTCTGCTTCAAGGTCCTCCAGCTGTTTTTTCAGCAGCTTTATTTGCTGCCGCACGCGTATGTTCTGCTGGTCACCGGATTGCAAAAGCTCTCCCTGGGCCGATGCAGTCGCAATGGTCTGACCTACGCTCATAATAAAATTGCCGATGGCATTTTGCTGGTCCAGGTCCAGATTGTCAATAATTAATATTCCTATAAGTGAAGCAAGGATTGCAAACTGCGCCGGCGGCAGGGAAAAAAAGCCGCAACCCGGTGCATTGCCGTTACCATTGCCAGCAGAATCGTTGTTTGAGCTTCCGCACCGTATATTGTTTCTAGCCATGGGTGAAAACCATTCCTTTCAACTAGCATCCGGCTTCTACCGGAGATGGAGGGTCCAAAATGCTTTTAGCCGAGTACACACAATATATTAATATGAGCTTTGAAGGAAAATAGTGTGCCTTTAATATCTGCTTTTCAGCCGGCAGGCTCAATGTGGATATTTACATTTGTATTTTTTATCGCCTCTTCGATATCCTTTTCAAGTTCTTCACTTAGCCCGTGGGCTTCTCCCACTGAAAGGCCCTCGTCTACCAGCATATGAAAATCAATATACTTCATGTTCCCCGACTTGCGCGTCCGCAGCTTGTGGTAATCCACCACTTTTCCCTTATACCCTCTGATGATGGTTTTAATCTTTTCCTCTTCTTCATCGGAAAGCTTGGTGTCCAGCAGTGGGCAAAAGGCATTTCTGCACAGTGACCAGGCCTCTTTGATTATAAGCAGGGCTACAAGGATGGCAACGATGGGATCGAGGATGAAAAGCCCTGTCAATTTTATGAGCACAAGGCCTGCTCCCACCCCCAGCGAGGTATATACGTCGGTTTTCAGATGCAAAGCATCCGCCTCCAGAGCCACTGAATCCTCCTCTTTTGCCACCTTGTATAATTTTTTGGAGACGATGGCATTGGCCGCCGCGGAAATCATCATAACTCCTACGGCAACGGCTGTTTCTCCCATTTCCCCCGGGTGCATCATTTTTTCCACGGCCGCTTTGATGATGAAAAAGGCGGCGGCAAATATGAGCAGCGCTTCCACAACGCCTGAAACATTTTCTATTTTCCCATGTCCATAGGGATGGCCTTTATCTGCCGGCTTTGACGAAAGCCTCACGGAGAAAAAGGTTATGATGGCCGCCAGAAGGTCCATGCCGGAATGGATTGCTTCTGAGATTATGCTGACCGAACCGCTCAATATTCCCGCAGTTACTTTTAAAAGTATCAGCGTTACATTTGAAATTATGGACAAGGCCGCGACTTTTACCTTCCTGTTTGCATCCCCCATGAAAATAGTCCTCCCTTATATCTAAAGAAAAAAATACCTGTGGCACTACAAAATTATTCCTTGTAGTCCCACAGGTATTCTTACCCGCTGCCGGTATGACCGGCCCAGCCCCACACGCCTTTTGGGCGCATCGCCTGCTCTACTTTCCGATGGTATCATACTTATAATTTTAAGGCCTGTTACAGTATATGTCAATTGGTTCTAAGATGTTATCGGTTAAAAACCTTTTTCTCTGAGCCATTGGGCTATATCCTTCTGCATGGCAAGCCTTTCAGGGCCCATATCGATTTTTAAAACCGCCTCCGCCATGGCCTCCGAACTGAACAATTGGCCATTTAAATGCTGGGGCAGGTCCCTGATGAACTCCTCATCCATGGCATCCGAAAAGACCGCCGCTGATTTTATCCTGCTGTTTTCAAGCGTAAGTCCCAGGTCCACCCCTCCCCACAGGAACCGGGTGGAAAGCTCGATATCAAACCGGGGAGCTTCCCCATACCTCCACTCCCAGGAAGCGTATTTCTTATACAATTCTCTTACCTCTTCCCGTTCCAGATCCGCACCGTCGGAAATCGACGAAGCCGTACCGTAAATCTCATTAAAGGCAGGTACCAGGGCATCAACCATTTTCTCTATGGTAAGCTCCGGCTGAAGCTCAATGAGATTCACAACCCTTGACTCTACCGATGCGACCCCTTTGGAGGCTATTTTCTCCTTCGACACTTGAAGATACCTGGAAAGCTTGCCCATATCGGCATTTACAAGAATTGTACCATGGTGGTAGGCTCCTGATTTTTTAAAGCAAAATGCATTCCCGGAAAACTTGCGCCCATCGGCCGTCAGGTCATTCCGTCCGCTCATCTCCGCCTGAATTCCCACATTTCTCACGGCGTTCAGAATCACCCTGACCTGGCGCTCCAAATCATAATCTTCTTTTTTCATGAGGAAGGTAAAATTGAGGTTTCCCGTATCATGGAATACCGCACCCCCTCCGGAAAGCCTCCGGGCCAGCTTGCCGCCCTCCGATTCCAGCAGTTCCTTCCTGCATTCCCTCCAGGGATTTTGATTCCTTCCTATGACAACGGTATTCTGGTTCTGCCACAAATACAGAATACACTGGTTTTCTTCCACACCGCCCAGCAGGAATTCTTCAACGGCCAGATTCCACCAGGGGTCCAGGGTTTTGGTTATAATGACCTTCGTGTTTGTTATCATGTACTGCCTCCATCTTCTTTTAAAGAGAATTGTATATAGCTATTTTACGGGATCACCGCATATTTCTCAATATAAAATTAACTCTACTGTATTTTATCCAAACATAGTAGAGTTAACAACCCGGAGGCATCCAGTCCTCTCAGCATATATGGCAGTAACAGGCTAGCTTGTGCGTTTACCCATCCGGATTACGTTCCAGGACAGCTTGCTTAGCACCGCTTTGGCTTTACCGTCTTCAATGGTGGTCTTCCCCCGGTTGTGCGGGACCACATTGAAAGGCTTCTCCCTGGTGTTGGCAGCTTTCATGTCTTCATGCTCCAGGACCAGATGCTCGATTAGCTGATAGCCGTCAAAGTCACGCATATCCGCTTCCATAAGAAGAGCTTCCTCCATATCGCGGTTTACGGCGAAGAAGGTCAATTCCTCTTTTTCTTCATTGAAAACCACGGTAGCGTCCAGATAAGGCACATCACCGAAGTCCTTGCTGTCGTACACCGGTGATTTTACAATTGCGTTGAGCACACAGCCTCTGCCGAATACCGACGCATGCAAATAGGGATAGAAGATTGTCTGTCTCCAGGCAGTCCCGCCTGTTTCCGTCATGATGGGCGCAATGGTGTTTATGAGTTGGGCCATGCAGGCCAGCTTCACCCGGTCGGCATGCTTGAGCAGGGTGATGAGCATGGAGCCAACCACCAGTGCATCCTGCAGGTCATAGGTGTTTTCATTGATGGGCGGAGCAATGGTCCAATGCTGGTATGCATTGTCCGGAGTCTGGTACCACACGTTCCATTCGTCAAAGGACAGGTGGATGGTTTTCTTTGAGTGCTTTTTCGCTTTTATGTAATCACAGATGGAAACTACCGACTTGATGAAGTTGTCCATATCCAGGGTCCGGGCGAGGAAATTTGCCGTTCCGCCTTCATCATTGCGGTAGTATGTATGCAGGGACAGGTAGTCCACATGCTCATAGGTATGCTCCAATACCGTCGCCTCCCACTGGGCGAAGGTGGGCATGCCGCTGAAGGAACTTCCGCAGGCTACCAGTTCAATTTCCGGGTCCACCCACTTCATGACCTTTGCCGTTTCATGGGCCAGCCTTCCGTATTCCTCTGCGGTCTTGCGGCAGATCTGCCACGGGCCGTCCATTTCGTTGCCCAGGCACCAGGTCTTGATTTTATGGGGCTCCTTATAGCCGTGGCTTTTCCTCAAATCGCTCCAATAGGTGCCTTCGGGATGATTGCAGTATTCCACAAGATTTCTTGCCTCTTCTGCGCCTCTGGTACCCAGGTTTACCGCCATCATGACTTCCGTACCGGCATATTTTGCCCAATCGGCAAACTCGTTGGTTCCTACCTGGTTGGTTTCAATGCAGTGCCATGCCTGTTCCAGCCTCCTTGGCCTTTTTTCCACGGGTCCGATACCGTCCTCCCACTTATAGCCCGACAGGAAATTCCCTCCGGGATAACGTACAATTGGCACTTGAAGCTCCTTAACCAGCTCGATTACGTCCTGGCGGAAGCCCTTTTCGTTCGCCGCCGGATGTCCGGGTTCATATATGCCGCCGTAAATTGCACGTCCCCACTGCTCGATAAAAGAACCGTACAGCCTTTTGTCAACCTCTCCTATTTTGAAATCCTTCCCCATGACAACTTTCGCCTGCTTCATTTTGACCTCCTCTTATTTAATTAATATTTTTATTAATCAGTTAGCTCATATATTAATTATATTTTAATTTCTTTTGTCCGTTGTGTCAATATACCATTATGCTTTACATTTGAGGAATGGTAATTTATAATTTTGTTAATCAATACATTGTGCTATTCCTCATAAAAACGATCTAGGCCAATGGCTAAGGCAGGATGGTGAAGGATGAAAACGGATATATCGGAAAAGTGGCTTCCGGTCTATGAAGCTCTGGCAAGCAGCGTAAGGCTGAAAATAATACAACTGCTGTCAAAAAAGAGTATGAATATAAAAGAACTGGCCGGGGAATTGGGACTGAGCAGCGCCATTGTCACCATGCATGTCCGCAAGCTGGAAGAGGCACAGCTCATCAAATCCCAGAGGATTCATTCCAACGGTGCACTTCACAAAGTTTGCTCCTTAGCGGTGGAAAGGCTTGAGGTCCAGTTCCCGCAAGAGGCTGTGAACCATGCAAAAGTCCATGAATTTTCGCTTCCCATCGGACATTACACCGATTTCAGCATCACCCCCACCTGCGGAATTGCCACGGTAGAAAAGCTCATTGGCTATTTTGACGACCCCAGGTATTTCCTTGACCCGGAAAGGGTGAATGCAGGCATCCTGTGGTTTACCCAGGGGTTTGTGGAGTACCGGGTTCCCAATCACCTGTTGTCGGTGCAAACTCCCGTAGCCCTGGAAATCACCATGGAGCTAGGTTCCGAGGCCCCCGGCGTCAACAGCAACTGGCCTTCCGACATCACCTTCTTTTTTGACACTATATTGCTTGGGCAATGGACAAGTCCCGGAGACTTCGGAGGCAGCCGGGGCAAATACACCCCGGAGTGGTGGAGCCTTGGCGTGGGGCAGTTCGGCCTGCTGAAGGTCCTCCGGATCGATGCTTCCGGTACGTATATGGACGGCCGGAAAATTTCAGGCACTACGCTGGGAGAGCTGGACATACGCCAAAAGCAGTGGACCTTCAGGATCGCGGTCCTTGCCGAAGCGGAGCACCCCGGCGGAGTCACAATTTTTGGCTCCGGCTTCGGAAATTACAACCAGGACATCCTGTTCCGGCTCTACTATAACTAAAAGGGGGGACGGCTGTGGGCAGCCCCTGCCGCACAACCGTCCCCCTATGCCCGCCCGTTGTCAGTTCCAGGGGGCCGGAATTTTGTAATCTCCAAACAAACCGGCAAGGATATTGTAAATTTCAGGATCATATTCCTGCAGCTGCTGGCGGTCCGTTTTGCTTCCGGCATTGGGCACATTCAGGTTTGTGGGGTTGGAATTGAACCACCGGTTGACCTGTCCGCAGAAATACTCGTGATAATTGCTGCGGTCGTAGGAGGATTCATTGTATTTGTTGGCCGCGATGGCATGATTGTAGGCCGTCACAATGGCGTTGTAAGTTGCGGGCTCCGCACCCGGGCGGCTTGCATCCCCGATGCCGTATGTGAGCGTGGTATGGCTGAATTCATGCACCAGACCGCAGAAATTCTGCCTCCAGGTGTCGTTGGCCGGTACGATCAGGTCCTCTTCAAGCACCGTTGTGTCGAGGCCTCCTCCGCCTCTCCTGGGCCAGGAAGGATCATTGTAGCCCGTCCATGACGGGTGCATGGAATTGGTTTCATTGAGCCCGATAATAATCACATACACACCGTTCTGGTTCATTTTCTGTATGATGGCAGGCTTTTCCGCTTTGATTTTTCTCATGTAGGGTTCAAGAATATAATACGCGTTTTTCAACGCCTGGTCAGGTACTGCAAGGGTTGAGCAAATCGGTATCCCATTGATCATAACACTCTTTTTGTAGAAGGAATTTATCCAGCTGGGAGGTGCGGTGACTACCGGTTCCCCCGACGTATCCGCCGGTGACCCCCAAACCCTCCACTCCAGTATTCCTGTGGAGTATCCCGACCTTGCGGTGATGCTGAGGCGTATCCTGTCTGTGGCTACCGCGGTGAAGGTGGTGACATTAAAAGTGTTTGCCGCTACCCCGCGTCCCGTCTGGTTGCTGAAATCCACCCAGGCGCTTCCGTTCCAGTACTGGAAGTTGCAGGATGCCGGCAGGTCGAGGCCCTGATTGTCATCAAACCAGTACACTTCGCTTTTTGAGATGGTATATTTCTGGCTGAAGCTGTACTGCACCCACTGGGTAGTGCCCGGGTTGTTCCAATTTCCGTAGGCTCCGTGGCTGTGATCGGCAGAATTTGCCGGTGTGTAGCCGTCATTCAAGGCTGCCACCGTTTCCCACGACGAGCAGTAGGATGTGGAAGGCGTACCGGAAGGGGCAATGTTTGTGTCGGCGGCAAATGAGACCACCGGTATGCTGCCCAGAATCAAGGCTGCCATTGCAAGCATGGCAAGGATTTTGTGAAACACTGTTTTCCTTTTCATCATCATATACCTCCAATCGGATTTTTCTCTTTATTCCTATGGAATCATGCCGGAGCAGGATGTGAAATATCCCGCCCCGGCCAATCCAGCGTCCAGGGAGCTTGCAGCGTTAGAGCCGTCATCCGGCACTGCTGCCATCCCCATGAAGGCCGGAAGGAAGCGGATTATGTCCCGCTAACGTCCGTCTCATTAAGGTCTATTTCGTCAGGTTCCGTCTTATTGAGATCCGCCCCGTTAAGCTCCATGTCTGCAGCCGCCGCTGCGCTTGCACTGGCAAGAGTGCTTATTTCCGAAGCGCTAAGGGCTTTATTGTAGACCTTGAAGTCATCCACAAGGCCGTTAAGATACGGGTCCGACCACTGGGATCTTCCGATGTAGTTCAGGTTTGTCGTGCCCAGGCTTGAGGGCTTCAATGTCATTGCAGTATTTCTTGCAACCTCCACTCCGTCCACATACAGGATTCCCGTGCTGCCGGACAGGGTCACCGCCACATGTTTCCATACGCCTGCTGGTAACGCGGTGGCATTTATTTGCTGCTCCGAGCCGTTGCTGCCTGTCGTTATGGCAAACCGCAGTCCGGCGCCGCTTGCCCTTGGTGTAAGGAACATATACGTATTGGTTCCGGTACCGAAATCAAATATTCTCGCCCAGTCACTTAAAGTATTCACACGAACCCATGTGGCAATGGTAAAGTCATTGAGACCGCTCACAACGCCGGAAGGCAGGCTGACATACTGGCTGCTTCCGCTTAAGCTGACTGCATTCCCATTCCTTCCGGCGGCCCAGGTGGCACCGCCGGTAAGCGTTCCGTTCTTCCCTCCCCCGGAAGAATCCGCTGCCGTGGTGCCTCCGGTCTCATCAAATTTGTACCATAGCACATTCCCGTCGGCAGGGGCTGGGTTTACCGTCATGGTGACGGTATCGTAAGACGACAGCGAGCCGTCGCTGGCCGTCAGCCTGAATATATAGGTCCCTGTAGCCGATACCGTAGCCGTGGTATTCAATGCATTGGCGTTGGCAAAGGTTGCCGTGCCCGGTCCGCTCTGGAGGCTCCAGCTATTTGTAAGCGTTCCTGAGGGCAGCCCGTCGTCACTGGAGGTCCCGCTCAAGGATACGGTAGGGAACACAAAGGTTCCATTTGCTCCCGCATCTACCGTAGGAGCCGTGTTCTGAGCCGGAGTTCCCTGCTGGACCTTTACATTATAAGTAGCCGCCGTTCCCACATTGATGTTGATGTCGGAGGCCTGTCCCGAAACCGCCGTAAAGGAACCTGTTTTTACGTTGTTCACCAGTATGTCATACGTACCTGCTGCCAGGCCTTTTAAGGTAACTTTGGTGGTGTGGGCAGCAGTTTTTTTGTTTTTCAAGGTAACTTCCACATAATTCTTGGCGCTGCCGATTGTCGCCGAGGTGTATTCATCCTGCTCAAGCACCATGGACAGCTTCAGTCCTATCATGTTCAGGCGCTTGAAGAGACCATCCTTGGGAGTGATTACATAGTTTGAACCGCTCTGGGTAACATCGCAGCCATAGCCGGTCAGGCCGAAAATGGGGTCATTGGCCACATCCGCGCTGAGTATCTTTAATACTCCCCACAGGCCCAGGTCGGCTTCTCCGGACATCTGCCTCCAGCCGTTGTGCAGTGCTCCGCCTCCGACTCCCTGTGCCCCAAGATTTCCTTTTTCCGCCTGATAGGTCCAGGATACGGCACCGATGTTGGCCGGATCCGGATCGATCTGACCGGAATTTATCGTGCTGATGAGACCGATCTTGGCTGCGTAGTTCAGCCGGGCATCGGTTTCAGGGGTGGTGGAGTAGTTCAGCATCCAGTCATCCATGCAATAGCCTGCCAGGGCCATGGTGTACTGGAACTGCCACCAGTTCTCCCCGCAGATGGTCGTCGGATTTGCATAATAGTACCACACAGGGGCCGTTCCCCGGCATGCCCTGGTCTTGGCATTGATCTTGGACATCATGGTAGTGTTGTTGTTCATCTTGGCAAGAGTGTATACGGCTTCTTCCCCGGTATTGTCATAGCTGTATTCCGAGCCGTAGGGATAGGTGGTGTTTCTGAAATTGTTATACTTGGTGGCCATCTTTGTGGTCAGGTCATTGGCCTCCGTAGTATATCCCTCATCCCGCAAGGCCTGTATGAGCTGTGGAGTGCTCTGCTCGCCCATGAGGCCCGTGCGCCAGTTGTAGGCCACCGAACCGTCATACAGGGTTTTCATGATCCTGTAGGCCCTGTAAAGATAGGTCTTTGCGGGATTTTTGTAGGTAATGGCCTCCGGATGCAGCTTGGCAATCTTATACATGCTGAAGAAGGTATTGTATATATGGGGGTAAGCGTATCCCCTGCCCATCGGCGTATTATTGCCGCATGCGGCAATCTTGCATTCTCCGCTCACGTCCCCGGGGGAATACATGAGGAAATCATGGATATAGTAATCATTCTGGTGCTGCTTCATCAGTGAATTCCAGATGGTTGTCTCCAGATAATTGTCTACCGCCTGTATTTCCGATGCCACAGGCGTCAGCACGTTCTTTTCCGCCAGGAACTGCCCGTGGGTGTAGCCCCAGTCGTCTCCCCAGCCCCAGTACCCACTGAAGGAATTTCTCTTTGATTTTGTATCCATCATCCAGTCATCGAAAGCCTTATTTTTAAAATCGCTTGTATTCTGCTGGGTGCTGTTCACCATGAAGGTGGCATGCCTCTGAAGGGCGGCATCCACAGGCTCCGTCACATAGAACTGCAGAACCGTTTTCTCACCGCTTCCGTAGTTTACCGTAATGTCATTCTGACCCAGATGCCGCATGGAGAGGGAGTATATTTTGTGGTTGGTGGCAACGGTGGTCAGATAGGTAATGGTGGTCTCGGAAGGGTATTGCGCCGTAACGGAAGTGATGGACTTTGAAGTGTGGAGGTCCACCTTTGCCGTCTGATTGGAAGGCACAATCATTCCCGGCACCACATTCACATCGATCAGGCCTTCACTGTACAGCCTCTCCTTCATGGCGTTCGTATCGGCCACCTTGAAGAACTTGAAGGCGTAAGCCTTCTCCTGTCCGGGAGTGAGGGTAAGACTTGTATTGGGCAGATAGCCCCTGTTTGTGCTCTTTATCCTGTTGGAATGGATATAGAATACATTGAGTCCTTCGGGCCAGTCGGCCTGGTCCTGGCACCATGCCGCTTCACTGGCAGCCCTCTCCTGGGTTCTCCAGTGGTCTTTGTATTCAAACCCTGCACCGGTGGACGCGTCAGGCGTCATCAGAAGGAAGGAGCCTATGCCGCTGGGCCTGGTAGCATATACGTAAGAGTTGTTGTTTGCCACATTGGAATGGCTTACAACCCTGGTTTCATAGATGGCTTCACCGCTGGGCCATCTTTCATTGAAGGGCAGAGGGAGTCCCACATCACCAAACTCGATGTTCTGGGTCCCCGTATTCTTAAGCTTGATCTCCCAGCGAAGGTAATCACTGACCAGGGAATAGGTCTCCGTCAGCTGGAAGTTCTTGACGCCGTTGGCATTCGCCGAGTTCTGGTAGGTAACCGTCACCGTATTGCCGTTCTGGCTCTGTACCCTCGCATCGCTTGACTGGTTGGTGGTGGCTTTGGTCCACGCTCCGGAGCCCACCCTGTACTCGAACATCAGCTCTCCAAGCCATTGGTGTCCTGAAGTATTCTGTTTTGGGCTGTTGGTGGCATTCATTACGTAGTTTGTAGGAAAAGCGTCTCCCGTAAGCTGCAGGGAAGATATCTCTCCATTGGACCCGGTCTGTACGTTGAAATAACTGTTTGACATGGTGTAGGCAAAAGCGGGCTGCGGTAAAATGATGGAAACCGCTGCCAGAATAATTGCAAAAGCAAAAGCACTTGCCGCAAGCTTATTAAGCCTTAACGCTTTAAGGCTTATACACTGAGACTTTTTGTCCATTGTCTTTACTCCTTTCAACTCTCAAATTTATATTTGTCCGGTTGCACTGAGTTTTCTGTCGGTCAAAAAGCGGATATTCAACTGG
>JAFADI010000124.1 GCA_023424965.1 Bacillota bacterium | reverse complement strand
ACCCGGTGAGGAAGCTGTCGGGAAATGACCGGCTGGTGGGCTCCAGCACCTTATGCCTGAAGCACGGGATCATGCCGGTATATATTTCATTGGGAATCGCGGCGGGATTTTTATTTGCACCCGCCGGTGATGAAATGGCGCTTAAGGTGCAAAGCGTGTTAAGGGACAGAGGAATAGAGGAAACGGTAGAAGAGTTTTGCGGTATCGACTCTTCCAGCCCCCTGTTTGGAAGCATTGTCGAGTTCTATGGCATGTTGAGCGGCGGGCGCGGGCTTGAGGAGGTCTTTGAAAGGGCGGAAAAAATGAAAAGAACGTCCTCTCTTCCATTATTGGCCAGCTAAAAAAATATATTTGCGGAAGGTATTTTACCGCCGGTGTAGAATACTTCAAACAAATAACAGCATAGGTGTGGAAAGATGATAAAAGACAATTTCGTGACCGGAGTGGACTTTGGAAGTGATTCGGCCAGAGCGGTGGTAGTGGATGCGGCGGACGGCCGGGTCATAGGCGAGGATCAATGCCAATATCCCCGCTGGATGGAGGGGAAATACTGCGACAGGGCCAGGAACCGGTACCGGCAGCATCCCCTTGATTATATGGAAGCACTGGAGGCCTGTGTGCGCGGGGCGTTAAAAGCAGCAGGGCCTGATGTGGGAAAATACATCAAAGGCATTGCCGTGGATACGACGGGGTCAACACCCTGCCCTGTAAACCAGGAGGGTATTCCGCTGGCTCTGTTGAAGGGCTTTGAGGAAAATCCCAATGCCATGTTCCACTTATGGAAAGACCATACGGCAATTGAGGAAGCGGAAGAGATCAACCGGGTGTTTTCCCGGTGGAAGGACCAGGACTACACGAAATTTCAAGGTATCTATTCCTCGGAGTGGTTCTGGGCAAAAATCCTCCACACCGCCAGGACGGACCCGGACGTCAGAAGAGAGGCCTGGTCCTGGGTGGAGCACTGCGATTGGATTCCCGCCCTGCTGACGGGGAATACCGACCCCATGAAGCTGTACCGTTCTGCCTGTGCCGCAGGCCACAAGGCGCTGTGGCACAGCGAATTCGGTGGACTGCCTTCTGTTGACTGCCTGAATACGCTAGACCCTCACCTGGGTGAAGTGGCAATGCGGTACGGAGGACCTCCGGCAACGGCGGATATCCGTGTTGGAACCATTGGACGGGAGTGGGCGGAAAAACTGGGCATCAATGGCTCCGCCCTTGTGGGAGGCAGCTCCTTCGATGCCCATGCGGGCGCCGTAGGAGCCGGTATTAAGCCCCATGTGCTGGTAAAGGTAGTGGGAACCTCCACGGTGGACATGCTGATTGAGGAGTACGGCAAGCTCAAGGGGAAAGAACTCAAGGAGATCTGCGGACAGGCGGAGAACTCCATTGTTCCGGGTTTTACAGGCATCGAAGCCGGCCAGGCGGCTTTCGGGGACGTATATACCTGGTTTAAGGAGCTGCTGCTGTGGCCTCTCCGGAATTTGTTGCCTTCCTCCGGGGTAATCACGGAGAAACAGAAATGGGAACTGGCGGAGGAGATGTCTTTGAGGCTCATCCCGGAACTGGAGAAGGATATGGAATTCTGCGAAGAGGATGCAGATATCATTGCCCTGGACTGGTTCAACGGACGCCGCTATCCCGGGGTCAACGAACACGTGAAGAGCGCCCTGTGCGGATTGCACCTGGGGACCGATGCGCCGAAAATGTATAAGGCCCTTGCCCTGGCCACCGTCTTCGGTTCCCGCAGGATATTGGACGGTTTCGTCTCCGCTGGTTTTACCATCGACCACATTATTACGGTGGGGGGGATTGCGCGGAAGTCGCCCTTTATCATGCAGCTGATGGCGGACATATTAGGCAGGACCATCAAGGTTTCCGGGTCAAAACAGGCCTGTGCAAAGGGTGCGGCCATTTATGCCGCAGTGGCCGCCGGTATGTTTGCCACCATTCCCGAGGCCCAGGAAGCCCTGTGCGACGGTTTTATGTCGGTGCATGAGCCCCGGGAAGAAATGGTGAAAAAGTACAACAAGCTTTACATGAAATATCTGGAGCTTTGCAATTACGTGGACGGACAGCATACAAATTTGTTTGAGGAGGAAAATCATGAAGCGTAAAGGAATTGCCTCTGGAGGCAGCATTACTTTTGACTATGTCAAGCTGATAGACAGCTATCCCAAACCTGGCAATCTTTCGACCATCTTATCCGTGGAGCCGGCATGTGGCGGAGCGCCGCTGAACTGCCTGGTGGACCTTGCGGTTATGGACAGGGAGCTGGAGCTGCAGGTTATAGGCGTCCTGGGGAAGGATAAGGAGGGAGACTATGTCCTGGATACCCTCCAAAGATATCATATAAATACCGACCTTATCTACAGGGAGGAGTGTATAACCTCCTTTACCGATGTAATGACAGTCCGCTCCACGGGAGAGAGGACCTTTTTCCACCACAGGGGTTCAAACTCGCTTCTTGATTTCCCCCACTTCGATTTTTCACGGATACGGGCGGAAATTCTCCATGTGGGGTATGCCTTGCTGATGGATACCATGGATATGGCCGATGAGGAATACGGTACGGTGATGGCCAGGACGCTGGCCGAAGCCCAGAAGCACGGCATCAAAACGTCCATCGATGTGGTCAGCGAAAACAGTGAAAGGTTTTCCCGCATTGTTCCCCCGAGCCTCAAGTATAGCAACTACTGCATAATCAATGAGGTGGAGGCCTCCATGACTACGGGAATATCTGCAAGGGAAGGGGAAAAGGTGTCCCTTGGAAATATGGAGAGGATTTGCCGCAGGCTTTTTGAAATGGGTGTGCAGGATCTGGTGGTAATCCACAGCCCAGGAATAAGTGTTGGAATGGATAAAGCCGGACACTTCCATTATAAACCGTCCCTGGAGCTGCCGGAAGGCTATATCAAGGGAACGGTAGGAGCCGGCGATGCATTTTGCGCGGGAATACTGTATGCCATCTATAAGGGCTGGGAGCTGGAATATGCCCTGGAGGTGGGAAATGCGGCTGCTGCCTGCAACCTGGGCAGTGCAAACGCCATAGACGGCATGAAAAGCATCCAAGAGGTCTGTGGTATGATCAATGCTTTTCCCAAACGCAAGCTGGAAGAGGTAGCGGTGGTGTAGGGGACAGTCCTCAACTTCCCGACAGGATTATGAAGTGACGGGAAGTGAAAAGGGAGTTAACATACGGTTTTCAACAGGCTGGGAAAATGGTTGCCGGGATAGGAGCGGCGGCCATTTTTGCTTTTGGGGACAGTCCTCAACTTCACTCATCGTACGATGTTAAAACGGCATTGTTTATTCCGAAAAGGCTTCAAAGCACCTTGGGTAGTGGAGAACAGAAAATCATTGGTGCGAAAGTGAGAGGTCCTTACGCATGGGTCATTCCCGCCTATTTCCCATAGCTTTACTGCCTTGAAGCATTCCTCATAGAGTGAAGCCTTTTCTCCATAAATAATGCCTTTTACCAACCTAACAAAGTAGTACGAAGTTGAGGACTGTTCCCTCCTTACTTTCTGCAAAGAAAGTGCAAGATGAGGGCAAGAATGTTCATTCGCACCGGGAGGCCGCGGTGGTATATTCAAGAGGTAGCAAAACGATAGGAGGAAGAAGCATGCTGAAGGATAATTTCGACGTGATTGTGGCGGGAGGAGGGATTTCCGGCGCCATTGCGGGAATCGCCGCTTCCAGGCGCGGGGCAAAAACGCTTGTGGTGGAACAGTACGGCTTCCTGGGAGGGATGCTCACCGCCGCCGGCGTAGGGCCGATGATGACCTTTCATTCCAGAGACGGACAGGTGATAAAGGGGATCACGGGAGAGCTGATCGACAGGCTTGTGGCCAAAGGAAAGTCCCCGGGCCACATCCCCGACTCCTCCAACTTCACGTATACTGTGACACCTTTTGATGCGGAGGCCATGAAGCATGAGCTTGAAATCATGCTGCTGGAGGCCGGAGGGAATGTGCTTTACCACACCATGCTGGCAGGAGCCCAGGTGCTTGAGGACAGGATTTCCAGGATTCAGGTATGCAACAAGGCGGGCCTGAGCTATCTGACATCGAAGGTCTATATCGATGCCACGGGGGATGCGGACCTGTCGGTCATGGCAGGGGTGGAGTACTCCCTTGGAAGAGAACGGGACCAGCAGTGCCAGCCCATGACCATGAAGCTCAAAATGCGGAATGTGGACATTGAGGCGATAAAAAAACATATAAAGGAAAATCCCGGGGAAGCGCCAAGAATCAAGGATCTGACCCTTCTGGACAGGGTGCCCAGGCTATCCATGGCAGGCTTTGCCGAGACCTTGAAAAAAGCCCGGGAAGATGGGATGATAAGCTTTGAACGGGAGTACCTGCTTTTCTTTGAAACCAATACCCCGGGAGAGGTTATTATCAATACCTCCAGGGTGCTGAACCATGTTTCCACGGATCCCTGGAGCTTTTCCCAGGCGGAGGTGGAAGGGCGAAAGCAGGTGAGGGAGCTGGAGGTGTTCCTCCGGGAAAGGGTGCCCGGCTTTAAAAATGCGCAGACCCTATACTCCGGTCCCGCCATAGGCGTGAGAAGCTCAAGGCAGATCAAGGGGCTTTACAATCTCACCGCGGAGGACCTGATAGAACAGAGGAAGTTTGAAGATGTCATCGCCCATTCCGCCTATCCCATCGACATCCACAGTCCCGACGGCGCAGGGACCGAACATGCGGACATGGGTATCAGGGAAATGTACAGCATTCCCTACCGGTGCCTGGTCAATGGAAAAGTGGAAAACCTCATAACCGTTGGACGAAGTATATCCGCCACCTTTGAGGCCCAGTCGGCCATAAGGCTTTCACCCAGCTGCGGAGCCATCGGACATGCGGGAGGTGTGGCCGCTTACCTGGCGGCAAGGGACGGGATCAAGGCCAGTGAAGTGGACATGAAGGAATTACAGTCCATCCTCAGGGAGCAGGGGGCCTATCTCAAGACTTGATATTTCAACACAAATGTCAAGAATGTGCAAGCTTGTGACATGAACGTGTATTCAAAGATAAGGCAGGGGCAGTTTATAATAGAAGCATGGTAAAACATAGCCGCGGTACTTATGGGATACATGGAAAAAATCACGGGAGGATTAACAATGAAAAAGTCATTGATCATTGCTCTTAGCATGATGCTGGTACTCACTTTTGCATTTACCGGCTGTGGCGCCGGAAGCGGGCAGGCGCCTGCAGAGACGGAACAGGGGAAAACGACAGACAAACCGGCGGATAAGCCGGCAGAGCAGGCTTCGGACAAACCGGTAAAGTTTCAACTGGTAAACTGGGGAAATCCCGCCCACCAGGAAATGCTGAAATCCATTGTAGACAGCTACAAGAAAGATAAACCCAATGTGACCATCGAGCTTGTACAGGCTTCCTACGGGGAGTTTACCGAAAAGGTCACCTCCATGATTGCCAGCGGAAACCCTCCGGACATCACCTGGTGGTCGGAGGACAGCTTCAAGTACTTTGCCGACAAGGGCTACTTTATGGAACTGGACGATGCCATCGGCCAATGGGGCGCGGACTGGGACAAGGATGATTTCTATCCCAACATGATGGATGAGGGCAAATACAACGGCAAACAGTATGGGATTCCTTTCTCCACACCGGCCCACGTACTTTTTTACAATAAAAAACTCTTTGATGAAGCACAGATAAAGTACCCGGACGAGAGCTGGACCTGGGACGACCTGGTGAAGGCCGCCAAGACCATGACAAAGGGCGAGGGTGCCAACAAGGTATACGGAATCACCAACCTGCTGGACAAGGGCAAGGAATGGCAGAACCTGCTGGATATTATGAGGCCTTATGGAGGAAGCTTCATGAGTGACGACAGATCCAAATGCACCATTAACTCCCCGGAGAATATGAAGGCCCTGGAATTGTACATGGACCTCCTGAAGGGCGGTTACACCACCAAGCCAGGTGCCAATGCCCCCTTCGAGCAGGGCAAAGCCGCCATGTTCCTTGGATACCTGAGCTTCAACGGGGCTTTTGAAAAGGCTCCCGGTCTGGACTATGACATCGCCTATCTTCCCAAAGGACCGGCAGGCAGGCTGGGAAGGGCGGGCTATGCCAACTATGTGGTGATGAAGACCACCAAGTACCCGGTGGAGAGCCTGGATTTCATGAAATTTATCACCAGCAAGGAAATGTGCAAGGTGCAGTCCAAGCTCTTCGGCCCGGCGAGAAAATCCGTGGGGTTGGCGGCGGACTACATGTCCGATGTGGCCAAACCTGCCAGCAAGGAAATATTTATAAAGTCCCTGGAGTTCTGCAAGCCCACGGAAAACTTCCCCCAGTTCAAGAACGCCAATACGGTGGCCCAGGAGGAATTTGACAAGATGTTTGCAGAAAAGCAGTCCATAAAGGACACGGTGACAAACATCGAGAAGCGGGTCAATGAAATCGTCGGTGTAAAATAGCAATAACAGGACAGTGACTTTCAAAGATGCCTGCTGTGACAAAAAACAGCAGGCATCAAATATTCAACAGGACAAAGGAAAGTGATAACAATGGAGGCTATAAAAATGGGAAGGGGTTTTTCAGCAGTAAAGCCAGGGTGGCAGATGAAAAACTTCCTGCAGTCCGACGGGTTCTGGGGAACGGTTTTCATCCTTCCCTTCATGGCCGGAATTACAGTATTCCTGCTGATCCCGTTAATATCCAGCATCGTTTTGAGTTTTACCAGTTTTAACATTATTGAACCGCCCAGGTTTTCCGGGCTGAATAATTATATCGACCTTGTCACAAAGCAGGAAATGTTCCGGAAGTCTTTTGTGAATTCCCTGCTTTTTGCGGCAGGCCTGGTGCCGCTGAATGTGACCCTTGCTCTTTTCTGCGCGGTCCTGCTGAACCGGATAACTACCGGGGCCACCTTTTTCAGGGGTGTATACTTTCTACCGGTCATAACCTCGGAGATCGTATTTGCCATTGTGTGGATGTGGATATGGAACTACGATTACGGGCTTTTGAACTATCTGCTCAAATTTTCGGGAATCCCTGCCCAGGACTGGCTGGGAGATGAAAAATGGGCCATGCTGTCCGTCATTATCACCCGGGTGCTGAAGAACCTGGGCATGAATGTGGTGATCCTCCTGGCGGCCCTCCAGTCCATACCGGCCATGTATTACGAGGCGGCGGAGCTGGATGGGGCCAACGGCCTGGATAAGTTCCGGCATGTGACAATCCCGGAACTGGGGCCGGTACTCTTTATGACGGTGATGGTGACCGTCATCGGCGCCTTCAAGGTGTTTGCCCAGATATATGCCATGACCGACGGCGGACCCGCCGGGGCCACCAATGTGATGATGCTCTACCTTTACAGGCTGGGCTTTAAGGAACTGGAATACGGGAAAGCCTCCGCCGTGGGAGTAATCATTTTTGCGGTGGTGCTTATACTCACTTTGGTCCAGTGGGCGGTGAGGAAACGGATGGTCTACCAGGAGGAGGGAGTATCATGAGAAAAGGAAAGCTTTTGTCCGACACAGCCACCTATGCTGTTTTATCGCTTTTAGGCCTGATCATGCTGGTCCCCTTCCTGTGGATGCTGTCCACCTCCCTCAAGAGGCCCGGCACCGAGTTTTTCTATCCTCCCCAATGGATACCGGACCCTGTCACCTTCGACAATTACGCAGCCGCTTTTTTCAAGGTCAACCTTTTGCTCAGCTATTACAACACCATCAAGGTGACGTTGCTCACGGTGGCGCCCACGGTTTTCATCACCTCCATTGCCGCCTACGCCTTTGCAAAAATGCGGTTCAAAGGGAGGAATACCATCTTCTTTCTATGCATCATGCTGATCATGATTCCCCAGGAGGTGACGCTGGTACCCAACCTGCTGCTGATGAAGGAATTGGGCTGGCTGGATAAGCATATCGCGGTGATTGTGCCCAATATTTTCGGAAGTACGGCGGTATTTGCACTCTTTATCCTGCGGCAGAATTACCTCAGTATTCCCGATGCCCTGATTGAATCGGGCAAAATCGACGGGGCCGGCCCCCTGAGGATTTTCTTTACCCTCATCTTCCCCATTGCAAAGGCCTCGGTGGCCGCCGTTGTGATCTTTACCTTCATGAACGCCTGGAACGATTTTATTTATCCCCTGGTCTACCTGAACTCCAAGGAGAACTTCACCCTGCAGCTGGCGCTCAATATGTTCAAGGGTACCTACGGAGAGACGGAGTGGACGGTGTGGATGGCGGGCTGTGCCGTCAGCGTGCTCCCCATTCTGGTGGTATACCTGCTGGCCCAGCGGCAGTTTATCGATTCCATGGCCATGTCGGGCATGAAATAGGATTACAGTTATGGTAAAATAGTAGATGAGGTTGATATATGCAGGAGAGGCCGGAAAAGGTGGAAATAAAAAGCAGAGCTACCGCATTTGCGCGGATGAAACAGTATATACTGCAGCAAGGGCTTGGCTTCAGGCTAAAGCTCTTCTTCGCGTTGATATCCCTGGTACCCCTCATCTCCCTGGGACTCATTTCCTTTACCATGTACTCCGGCAGCATGAAGGAAACCACCATCAATTATACGGGGGATATCATCAACGAAATCAACATCAATATGTTCCTGCGGTTCAGCAAAATTGACGACATCAGTAAGATACTCCTCAACAACGTCACCCTGAAGACCATCCTTTCCAAGGAGGAGGCCCAGGCCAACGGCGATTTTCTCGAGGACAGCCCGAAGGTCACCCAGATGCTCCAGAGCATCATGTTCAGCAACGATTATATCACCAGTATTTACATCCTTCCCGGCAGAAACAGCAACATCTATTCCACCGGCCTGGTCACGGGGAACTACGGCACAGGCCTCTTTTCGGAAGAGTACAGGAACAGCTACAAGGAGACGGACATCTACAGGCAGACCATCGGAGAGTACAACAATTACCGGTGGTGGGCTCCCCGGGAGATCCTGGACAAGCGGGTTTTCCTCCTCACCAGGAAAATATATGACGTGGATAAGGGGGACCTGGGGGTCATGGTCATCCACATCGATGAAAAAATACTGGACGACATGTACGACAGGCTCAACCGGGAAAGGATATCCACCATTCTGCTCACGGATGAAAAGGGGAATATCATCTATCATCCCGACAAAGGAATGCTGGACCGGCCCATTGGGATGGAAAGCTTCCCGCGGATCTCGCAAAGCACCAAGGGGAGCTTTGTGATCGGCACGGGAGGGGACAAAAGCTTTGTTGTTTTTGATACCTTTTTTGTCACCGGGTGGAAATTTGTCGCCCTCATCCCCTATTCAAAGCTTATGGCCCAGGTGAGCCGGGTGGGGAATATCACCATTTTTATCGCCCTCCTGTGCCTCATTCTCATTATCACCGTGTCCACCCTCATCACAAAATCCATTCTCAGTCCCGTAAAAAAACTGATGCGGCTGATGAAAAAGGGTGCTTCGGGGCAGATGGACGTGCGGTTTGACGGGAATACCCTTGATGAGACGGGCCAACTGGGTGAGTCCTTCAATACCATGATGGCCAGCATACAAAAACTGATGAAAATGGTGGAGGAGGAAAGCCGGTCCAGGGTGGAGGCACAGATAAAAGCCCTGGAAGCCCATATTAATCCCCACTTTTTATACAATACCCTGGCGTCCATCTACTGGAATGCCATCGCAAAGGAGAACGATGAAATCGCCCGCATGTCCCTGTCCCTGTCGAATTTTTTCAAGCTGGGGCTCAACAAGGGAAAGGAATTTACCACCGTGGGCAGGGAGGTAGAGCATGCACAGGAATACCTGTCCATACAGAAAATGCTCTATGAAGACCGGTTTGACCTGGTAATCGACGTGGACCGGGATATCCTGGAGTATAAGACCATAAAGCTCATTCTGCAGCCCCTGGTGGAGAATTCCCTGGTGCACGGCCTTGAGAACAAGGACGGTAGAGGCCTGATAAAAATCGATGTCTTTAAGAGGGAAGACAGGATTGTTTTCAAGGTCCTGGACAACGGCGAGGGCATAAAAGCCCTGGAAGAAACAGGCCTGGAGGAAATCATCAACAGGGGCTATGGGTTGAAAAACGTGCAGGAGAGGCTGAGACTGTATTTTCACAATGATTTTACCATTGATTGCAGGAGCGTACCCCGGGAAGAGACGGTTTTTGAGATTTCCATTCCGGCGATAAAGTTTGAAGGCGGGGAGAGCAATGTATAAGATTCTTATTATCGACGATGACGTCATGATCCGGAACGGCATTAAAAACGGAGTGAAGTGGGAGGAGCTGGGCATCGGTGAAGCCATGACCGCCAAGACGGGAATCGAGGGAGAAGAGCTTTTTCGAAAGCATCTTCCGGACATCGTGCTGACCGACATCCGGATGCCGAAAATGGACGGGCTGGAGCTGCTGAGAAGGGTGAAAAGCATCAGGTCTGATGCGGTGGTCATCATTCTCAGCGGCTACGACGACTTTTCCTATGCCCAAACCGCCATAAAGCACGGTGCCTTTGACTACCTGCTGAAGACCGCAGGAATCCTTCAACTGACGGAGGTCATCCGGAAGGCCTTGGAGGAAGTCCGGGCGGGGAGCGAGCGGAAGGAATTTTATGCAAAAATACGGAGGCAGTTGAATGTAAGCCTGCCGCTGTTAAAATACAGGTACCTCAACGAGCTGCTCTTCGGGTTTACAA
>JAFADI010000105.1 GCA_023424965.1 Bacillota bacterium | reverse complement strand
TCAGGTATATGACGGAGGAGAAAACGGTAATGGAAATGATCATTAAAGAGGTTATCCATAAGAAAAGCCTTGTACGGTATTTTTTTATTTTTAAAAGGTTTCGAATCTTCATCCCGTTTTCCTTTTTGGTTGCATAGATATTGGCAAGAAATCACTTTATTTATATCGTCCAAGCTGGCGGCTTTCTGTGGGAAATTATACAGAACCTATATCTTAATTCGACAAGGCTGTAAAATATCCTCTTTGAAAAAACCGCTTATTTTTAGACACTTAAGGGCGGTCATATTTTACAATTTTGTTACACCGGGGATACAATTTTCCTCTACTGTGCCGTATATAATTATTTTAGATAACAAAGGAGTACAAAGGAGCACCTATGAAAGGAAAATTTTTATTTCTGTTTTTTATCGCGGTCCTTCTCCTTCCTCTGACAGCAGTTCCTGCTCTGGCGGGAGACGTACCGGAAAGCGCCCTGCTGTATGCCGACGGCTGCTTTATCGGCACCGTGCAGCAGGTTGACGGCGCACAGGCGACAATAAAGATAAAGGAAGTGGTATTCGGAACATTTTACGGTGAGACCGCGGAGATTTCCGGGTTTGAATACTGGGCCGCTCCCGGAGCAAAATCCACCCCCAAAAAAGGGGATTACTGCGCCGTCGTCGTAAAGCAGTCGGACGATATTTTTAAGGTCTATGAGGGGCTGGCTGCCAAAGCGGATTCCCTTGATAAGAAGACGTTGAAGCTGAAAAGCTCTCTTGAATTTATAAAGCGCATGAACACGTATATAAATAACGGCTGGTACTCAAATGATACCATTGACAATATCAATGAAAAGCTGGGCAGAAAAGAAAAAAGCACCCCGGAGGCCTCTGCCGTAGATTTCAAGACCGATACGCCTGCCGTTCCCCCAGCGGCAGGGGAGAACATTTCCACCACCGCACCGGCTGCTTCCGCTCCTTCTTCCGCACTCCGTCAGAATATCCCGGTGCTTGCGGGCCTGATCCTGGTATTGATCGTCGCTTTTATTGTCTTAATAAAGCACAGAGCTTCAAGAAGACCTAAAAATGAGTGATAAATTTTAAAAAAAATTGTTTAGAGCCTGTCCCCTGTGGTATGTATAAAATACAATCCTACAGAGGATTGATAAAATAAATTACCAGGAAGGGAATGAGTCCACCAGAATACTGAGTATTGGACCATCCAAGGTAAGGAAAGCAAGAGGAACAGCAATTGAATCAAAGCAGTTGTAAAAGCTGCTCCAGAGGAGCAGGGTAAACGGTCGGATAAGAAAGTTTGACATCCGGCCGTTTTACTTTGTACATAAATGGAACTTTTCCGGTAATTTTTCCGTCTTATAATGAGCGAAGTTTAAAGTTCGTTACCGATATATTCTTTGAGGTGATGCGCATGAAAAAAATCAATGGGTTCCTTTGCATGTTTTTAATTGCTGCCATAAGCTTTATTTGTTCTCCATCCATTATTACCGCCGAAACAGTAGCCAATGCGGACGAAGGGGCTAAAACGCCATCCGGCGTCAAGTCCGTCGATGAAAAAATAGTTATTCCTCCGCAATATAACTGTGACCCCAAAATGCTGATTCCGGGGGATCCGAAGATCGATCCCAAGTTCCTCATAGAGAATTTTAAAAGCAGACAGCGGGATTAAACCCCTCACAAAAGCTTGCATATTTTTTCAACGGTATTGATATTTCTTGACGTCAGCTTGTTTTTGTATTTTTGTTTTCCTAGCACCTTGGAGCCAAAATCGGATTCCAGGGTGGAGCCTTTGGGCACGATCCAGAAAGCCCCGTGCCTGGCCGGAATGAATTGTTCCTGGGGCATGTGGCGCGTGGAATCGAAAAGCTGCCCCAATTCCGGCAATACAGCGGGATCATCGCAGAAAAGGAAGTACTGGTGGCAGCCTTCGGGGACGGTAATTGCCTGTGCGGCGGAATAGATTTCCTCTATTTCAGCACTGCTCTGCAAAATGATATGGGCGTCATAGCCAAAATACTCCCCAAGGCCTTTTTCAATTGATTCTTTCAACTCCTGCCTGCCGTAATTCCCTTCCGGCACGGAAAATATTACATTGCCCGTGGCAAGTACGGTCTTCACGTCTGTAAAATTCATTTTGCAAAATGCCTCTTTGAGGACGTCCATCTTTATGCTTATGCCGTTGACATTGATTCCCCGCAGAAAGGCACAATATTTTTCAGCCATATAAAAGCTCCTGTTCTATATAGGATATCTGCAACCTCTTTAGTAATATCCAGCAGTGACTTTTCCTTGAATATAACATTTCTTGCCGGTATATTCAAGGGTTTTAAGAAGTTGCCGGAAAAAATGGAAATCCTTCTATTTCACTTTGAAAATAACGATCGCTTTGTTTAGCTCTTCCGCCATTTGCTGCAGTTTGGAAGCAACGTTCGATAATGCCTCGGCACCTGCTATCTGTTCCTGCGTGCTTGCCGTCACTTCCTGGGATGTTGCCGCTGCTTCCTCCGACACAGCCGATACATTTTCAATGGTTGATATCACCCGGTCTTTAGATCTCATTACAGTTTTCAAGGATTCTTCAACTTCCCTGATCTGATTTGAAATTCCGTCCATTGAACTGAATATGGTTTTAAATGAATTATCCGTTTCAGTAACTGCTTCCATCTGCTTCTTTATAATCTCACTTGCACTATTGGCCGCCTCGACAGTTACTTCGGTCTTTTTCTTTATACTACTGATGATATTGCTTATAATCGTTGTTGCATTCTTTGATTGGTCAGCCAGCTTTCTCACTTCCGCTGCAACAACGGCAAATCCGCGTCCTGCTTCCCCGGCCCTTGCCGCCTCAATCGCTGCGTTCAGCGAAAGCAGGTTTGTCTGCTCGGCTATTCCGGCGATTGCATCGATGACCTTCTCAATCGCCTTCATATCCCTGTCAAGCTTGTTTATATCATCAATGATTTTCACCGATACGGATTTAGTTTCTAAAGCCTTATCGTTTAGTGACTTGACTGCAACAAGCGCATCCTCGCTAAGCTTTTTAGTGCTATACACCACCCCTGATACGTTGTTGATGTCATTTCCCACCTTGTCAATATTTGAAGAGAGCGTATTGAGCTGGCCGACACTTTCTGAAATCTCCTGTGCCTGGGATGACGCGCCTTTTGCTATTTCTTCGATCGTCGTTGCCACCTGGGCTGAATTTGAATGTGATTGCACCGACAGATTCGAGATCTCTCCGGCATTATTCAAGACATCCAATGCTGAATTGCTGACCTTGAATATCAGATTCCTGATATTTAAAACCATATCATTGAAGTTTGATAAAGCCTTACCTAATTCGTCTTTTTTAATGTCTGCAGCTTCAAATGACAAATCCCCGTCTTTCGCAACAGCCATAAAATCTGTCAGGTTCTTTAAAGGCACCGAAATGCTGATTGTTATCAGGTATGACAGCGCCAATGCTACCATGAGGCACACAACCGCAATAATCAGAATGACATTTCTGATTGTATTCGATTCGGCGTAAAGGAAGGAAAACGGAATGGTCGCAGTAACAAACCAATTCTTATTTTCATCGTCTCCTATCCTTGAAAATGCAACAAGGCAGTCATCGCCGTTTATTTTCATTTTAAAGGCTTCCTTGGATTTTTGGATGGTTTCTATCAGATTCGGATCTTTATATATCGACCCAACCTCCGCCTTTCCGCTTTTATCCGAAATGACCATGCCGGTAGAATCCACGATAAGAATGTTTGAACCCTCACCGGCATTTATTCCGTCAAGCAATTGTGAAAAACAGTTCGCTTTTAAAGACAACAGCAAATAAAAACTTTCATCGGTAGTGGAGGATTTTACTGCTCTTGACAGCATAATTTTCTTTTCATTTTTCAAATCCTTTGTAACACTCCAGGAAGGTCTCCCTTTCAATTTGTCTGCAGCTTCGAATGCTTTGGCAAGCTCCTCAGCGGACAATTTATTTCCTGAGCCGTTTGAACTGAATATTATCTCTTTGCCGATATAAAAATCAATGCTGTCTATTGCTGTACTGAGAACGATCTTGGTGCTGCATATGTTCTGTAAGCTGCTTTTGAATTCACTTTTCCCAAGTGCATCCATTTCTTTGTAACCTTCGAGTCCATTAATGACACCCGTCGATAGAGAGATTTCCTTTATTAATCCCTCAAATTTTGAAACCTCGCTTTGTATGTTTTTATTCGTTTGCACCATAATCTGGTCGGAATATGTGCTTATCTTCTTTTCAATCGCGCTGCTGGACTGCTGGTATGCAATGTACCCGGTAAGCAATAAAGGCAGCAGGGATACTACCAAAAATGAGACAATAAGTCGTGACTGTATTTTTATGTTTCTAAGAATTCCAGCCAGTCCATATAGGAAATTCGACGAGGGCTTTTTTATGTCTTTCGGCTTCAAACTTCCTTTCAACCTATTTGACATTTTAAAACTGTTATTATTTTTTTCCATATTTCTACCTCCAGAAAAGTAGAAGAACTATAAAAGATTACTCAAATTCCAAGTGCAAACAAAGATTTTACCGGTCGTCGTGCAGGCTGTGTTTATTGAAAATGTCGGAACACATACGAAACGTTTATATTACAGATCACTTTCCGCTACGATGTCAAGTCTTTTCCGGATTTTTTTCCTTTAACTTCAGCCATTCCGGCAGCAGCAGCTTAAAGCCACCCTTTTCACGAATGGTGAGAACAACGCTCTGAAGCAAAATAAAGAAGCACAGCATAAGCCCGGTGGTAATGCTCTGCCAATATGGCTCCCTAAGCCCTGAAGTAACCACAATACTGGTGATCGTCTTTAAAATCATCACCCCGAAAAGCGTACCGATGATACTGCCAACGCCGCCGGTTAATAATGTCCCGCCGATAATGGCAGATGCAATCGCTTGTATTTCTGCTTGCGTAGCATTGGCAGCGTCTCCAGCCCCTGTATGCAGCAGATAGACATATCCGCCGATTCCGGAAAACAACCCGGACAGCAAATAGGAATAGAATTTTGTGCGCTTTACATTGATGCCCAGCATTAACGCGCTCTGTGTGTTACCGCCTATCGCATAGAGGTTACGCCCGAATCGCGTCCATTTCAGAACTACCGCTATAATTAACACGATCGCTATCGCTACTACAACTCCGGGCTCAATTTTTGCGGGAATAAAATTGCCCGTCTTTCCATAATAACCGATACCCGGAATTTCGATAAATAATTGTTTAAGGGCGACAAAGGCTTCCTGCACCGCTGTGCGCGGAACAGCGCTGACGATTGTTATCATGCCTTTTGCAAAGAACATGCCTGCTAAAGTGACAATAAAGGGCTGTATCTCCAAATATGCTATCAATGTTCCCTGAACCAGTCCGAACGCTATCCCTATACTCAAAGCTAAAGCCATCGAGCCTATTAAACTGCCGCTTTGGCCGTCCAGATAAACAACGCAAGCCATGGTCACAAGCGCGGTTATGCCTCCCCCCGAAATATCGATACCGCCTGCGATCATAACGATTGTCAGTCCGCAGCAAAGCACGATCAAAAACGCATTGTTATTGAAAATATCAAGGAACTGTTGAGGATTCAAGAATCCGCCGCCCCAGACAAGCATGGCAAACGCGTACATGCCAATGAAGGTGCAAATCGTTATTCTCAAGAGCAACGTTGTGTTTGAAATAGGTTCCCTGTGTTTTTTCCCCGGCGTACCGGCAAATAAACCTCTATTACTTGTCATATCATTAATTCTCCATTATTTTCGTCGGTTTTTTTAATAGCTTATCGCGCAATTGAAGCGCATATTCTTTTACAATTGGCGAACTAATTACAACGATGGCTATAATAACAATTGCCTTATAGGCTTTTACCGCCGTTGAAGGAACCTTCATGGCATAAAGCGTTACTGTCAATGCCTGAATGATGAATGCTCCTATTACTGAACCGGCCAGGCTGAATTTTCCACCACCTAGAGAATTGCCTCCGATGGCGACCGCCAAAATGGCGTCCATTTCAATATCCAAAAGAAGGGTTTCATGGTTGATAAGTCCTATCCTGGAGACGTTTATACAACCCGAAATAGCAACGCAAACACCCAGTATCATAAATGATATCAGTTTTGTCCAGGCAGCGTTGATTCCGTTTAATCGGGCTGATTTTTCGTTGATTCCAACCGCTTGTGTGTATAACCCGAGATTGGTGAACTTTAAGACAAGCCAGATCAACACCCCGAATAATATCATGATAATAATGGGTGTGGGTATGGGGATACCCGGAATAAAACTTCCTATACCAACGATCAGCGGGCTTGATACCGTGGGCGTTGCCCCGCCGTTGATCCAATAAGCGATGGAGCGTCCGGCAGAAAACAGTATTAATGTCGCAATCATCGGCTGAATCTTGAATGCGGCAACCAATGTGCCGTTGAATGCGCCGAAAATAATTGCAACGACACAGCTTGCCAAAAAGGCGCCAAGAATAATCGGTATTGTAATTTGATTCCCGCGAAGCACGCTGACAAAAACACTGCCCGCGATTGCCGCCGCTGCGCCAACGCTGATATCCTGTCCTTTTGTCGCCGAGGTTACCAGCGTCATACCGATGGCTAAAATGGCAAGCTCTGATGCGCCGTTTATGATACTGATGATATTCCCTGAAAGAACAGTGTTCCCATCGTTATTGGTTATAATGTTTATAGAGAAAAATCCAACATCCCTGATTAAATTAAAAACAATCACCAAAAAAAGCGCAAACAACGGGACAACCAATTGAGACCCCGAAAATTTCTTTAAACCCTTATTCATTTTGAGCTGCCTCCCCCGCTATCGTGTGCATAATTTTAGCTTGTGTCATGTCCTCGTCCCTCAACTCTCCAACTATTTTTCGATCGCGCATAACGATAAGCCGCGAACAAGTGCGAAGCATCTCCTCTATTTCGGATGAAATAAACGTAACGCTGACACCCTCTTCGGCAAGCTTGAGTACAAGCTTTTGTATATCAACTTTTGTACCCACATCAATGCCGCGTGTCGGTTCGTCCAGGATAAGATACTTTGGATTTGTGAGCAGCCAGCGTGCAAGTATTGCCTTTTGCTGGTTACCGCCCGAGAGTTGTCTTATGGGCGTATCCGTCGAAGCGGTTTTTATCCCTAATAATTTGATGTACTTATCTGCAAAGGCTTCCGCCTCAGTTTTGGAAAACGGTCGAAAAAAGCCCTTCATTACCTGCAGGGCAAGTATGATATTTTCACGCACGGACAAATCCTCAATGATACCGTCCCGTTTTCTGTCCTCGGGCAAATACCCGATACCATGCGTCATTGCGTCCTTGGGATTCTTTATTTTAACGTTTTTTCCGTTTATGCGCACCCTGCCCCCGGTAATTTTATCAGCGCCGAATATCGCACGTACGCTTTCACTGCGACCGGAGCCAAGAAGCCCGGTAAACCCGTTTACTTCCCCCTTATAAATTTTGAAGTCAAACGCTTTTGTACTCTCCGCACTTGATAACCCAAATGCCTCGTAAACGGGCGCGGCGTCCGCCTCGGCTTGTAATGCCTTTCGATTTTGCAACGCTGAAATGTCGTCAAGTTCTTTACCCATCATCTTTGAAATGAGCTGTACTCGCGGTAAATCCTTTATTTCGTACTCTCCTACGAATTCACCATTCCGCAAAACGGTTATCCTGTCGCATATCTCGTACACCTGTTCAAGAAAGTGCGTTATGAAGATGATGCCGACACCGCGGGACTTCAGTTCGCGCATAAGAGAGAAAAGCTTTTCAACCTCATGTTCGTCCAGCGAGGAGGTCGGTTCGTCCAGTATAAGCACTTTGCAGTCCATGTCCACGGAGCGTGCAATGGCGACCATTTGCTGTACAGCCAGCGAGCAGGTGGAGAGCTGCTGAGCGGCTCTCGCCGGGATATCAAGTTTAGCAAGTATCTCCGTCGTCTTCTTTTCCATCGAGTGCCAATTTACGAAACGGTAATTGCCCCGCCCGATAAACATATTTTCGGCAACTGTCAGGTTAGGACAAAGGGTTATCTCCTGATAAACCGTGCTGATACCTAAATTCTGAGCATCTTGAGGTGATTTTACAGTAATTTCTTTGTTACTACCCGCTATGTGGATTTGCCCTGAATCTTTCGGGAATACGCCTGTCAAAACTTTGACCAAGGTTGACTTGCCGGCTCCATTCTCACCCATCAGGGCGTGAATTTCGCCTTTGCGAAGAGTGAAATCTACATTTTGCAAGGCGCGTACACCTGGGAATGCTTTGCATATTTTTTGCATTGATAAAACGACATCGTTTTGCATAGGTAACCGTCCTTTATGTGTTGGAAGCTTCTTAAAGATAGCGATGCGTGTATGCGGAAAATATCCGCATACACCGCACCGCACATACTTAATCGAACTCCCTGTTATCAGGTGGAGTAAGATTTACTGGTTATTCGCCAAGACCGTATGTATCAATATCCTGCTGAGTAAGAGTCTTTGCATCAAAACCTTTCTCTTCAGAAATAACTTTCTTTTCTGCAAGCTTTTCGCCAGCTTGAAGTTTCTTTATCATCCCGTCGATTACTTTCGCCTGGAAGGGGCTGCACTGACCGTCATAGTTCCATTTTTGTGCAAGCAGTTCCCTAAGCGCCCACTTGTTACAATCAAAGCCCATTACAACGACATCCTTGCCAACGCCGTGGGTGATACCAGCTTCATCCAGCGCTGCAACAGCGCCCTTTGCCATACCATCATTTTCAGCATAGACAACGTTGAATTTTTCTTTGGAGTTGATTACTGATTCTACAATTTTCTTTGCCTGAGCTTCATCCCAGGTAGCAGTCTGCTGTACCACCTTTTTCATGGTGCCGGCTTTAAATTCAGCATCTAAAGCTGCTGTACGGCCAATCTGCGCATCAGAACCCATTGCGCCCTGGATGTGGATGACATTATACTGTGGTAATTTCTGTTCTTTCAGCCAATTTACAGCTGTCGTACCTTGATTCGCCATGTCGGAAACAACGGCAGCTTCATAATTGCTCTCGTCGGTCTTAATCATACGGTCGAAGAGGAACACTTTAACGCCGGCATCTTTCGCACTTTTAAGAACTTTATCCCAACCATCTGTAGCGGCTGCTGAGATAAGAAGATAGTCAACACCGTCGGTGATGAACTGCTGAGCTGCATTCAACTGCTCATCATTCTTTAGGCTGTAGAAGGTCGAGGCCTTGTATCCGTTTGCTTCCGTGAAGACTTTTTCAAAGTCTGCCACATTTGCCGCACGATATCCGGACTCGGAAGGTGGATTGTTGACGATACCAACTTTAATCACCTTTGCTGCTTCAGCCTTCGGCGCTTCAGACTTTGATGCTTCTGCCGCCGGGGCCTCAGCCTTTTGAGCCGGCGCGCCGCATGCGCTGATACCAAGCGCTAGAGCCACAACAAGAAAAATAACTAGGAACTTTTTCATACTTCTTTCCTTCCTTTCTAATAATCAATATGTTGAAGATAAATCTTCTCGTCTCTTTTATATCATATTGGAAAAATGGAACACAATATCCGCGGAAGAACCCCATAAGAATTCCAACCACCTTGATAAGAAAGCGAACAATGGAAATTCCGATCCCCGGCAAAGTCGGAATCGACCGTAATTTTTCAACTGTATACAATAAAAAAACGACCCCGCCAAAAGAGGCGGAATCGCTGGAAAGGCATCAAGAAATGATGTTTCACAAGGGTGTGGGAAAAGTGTGGGAAATTAAATAAACAAGCGAAATCTAAGTTTTAGACCTCGCTTGTTTGTTGGCGTCCCCGGCAGGAATCGAACCCGCATCAACGGAACCGGAATCCGTTACCTTATCCATTAGGCCACGGAGACATTTAGCTATTCTATTATACAACTTTTACGCGAAAAAGAAAATGAATTTTTTGGATTTATTTCAGAAGTACCAGTAGACCCTTCTGACTTATGAAGTTAAAGGCCAGATTCAGTAAATCACTATACAAAAGTGCGGTGATGAAAACAAAGACGGTAAAAGCTCCCTTGAAGCTGTAAAGTGTGGACACGCCGCGGGTTATTACGCCAAAATACCAGAGGGTGGCCAGAAAGACAACTACATTGAGGGCAAGAGCGACCGTGTTGTTGACGGGGTTGTCTCCCAGACTGTTGACAAAAAACAGGGCTCCGAAATCAATGGGCGTAATGATCAGATTTGCAATAATGTATATTTTCATGATTTTGACGGCAGAACCCTTGCTTTCGGGAATTCCTTCTGCATTCATCCTCCGCCGCATGAGATTGTACAAGTCGAACATGGGGTAGGAAAAGCAAACAACATCCACAATGCCTAAAATCAATACAAAAAGCAGCATTACACCAAGGTTGGCCAGAATTACGTCCTGGGTCTTGCCTGAAAAATATTTGGTGAGGTCCCCGCTCAGGTGCAGTATGACATCCCTTATCCCGACCAGAAAAATCCCCAGGTATAAAGTTTTTCGGCTGTTATCCAGCCTGTGGTACAACCCTTTTGGCAGCAGCAATAGATCAATAAGTCCCATACCAGCTTCTCCTTTGTTCCGAACCAGCTTTATCCGTTGCGTCAGATATCTTTAATTCAAGGTCCTTCTAATTATAATATAACTAATGGGGATTAAAATCAACGGAATAATTAAAAGCACCGCGAGGGGCATGACAACCATTCCCCCGTCCCCCGGACTGACAAGCAGCCTGTTTATGCCCTCCAGTGCCCAACCCTGGGGGGTGAACATGGATATCCGCCTTGCTTCCTCCGACACCTCCACGAAGTTCCAGAAGCAGCCTCCCGCAAAGCCGGTGAGCAGGGCAAACACCGGAGCCCCCGCCTGTAATTGGGCCGGTGTTTTCAACAGGGAGGATAAGAAAAGGCTGATGGCAATCACCGACAGGAGGTATGCTCCAAATACCGCATAGGACCATATCCCGGGGAAAAGCTCCACTCCGAAGATCAGCCTGTTTACCAGTGAGAACAACAGGAGCTGGAAACCGCCCGACACCGCAAGGGCCGCAATGTTGCCTGCAAAGGCAAGGCCAAGCGCTCCGGGCCCTGCAACCAGCCTTTTCAACGTTCCGTTCCTTCGCTCTTCGATAAGCCAGCCGCTGCTGAACAGCACATAAAACATGACAAATACCACGATAATCCCCGCAGAGGTAGCAGTGGAAGCCGGCATTGACACCCGGTCCACCGGGACGGCGCCGGTTCCCTCCATTTCCATATAGTTGACCGTCATCAGAGGCTTTGGCTCCCACTGGGAATCCACATGCCGTATTACCTCGTCCTCCAGGTTTTCATCCACGGTTTTTTTCAACTTGCCGTACTGTCTCAATACCCAGTCAGCGGCAAGCTGTCCCGAGGAGAACCTTATGACCTCCCCGGCCACCACTTCGCTGATAAAAGCAGCCGAAAAAGAGGAAGGAGCTTTGATCATGTCGATGATCTGTTTATTCTCGCCTTTTCTTATATTCTCCTCAAAGCCTTTTTTAATTATAAAAACAGCTTCAACCTTATTAGCTTTTAACATTTCCATGGCCTTTATTCTTGAAACCGCTTGAATTTGGAGGCCTTCTTTCCCTGCCAGCCTCTCCAGAAGGATGGCGGAATAACCCGAGCCATCTTCATCGGCAAATGCCACGGGAATAATATCAAGCTTTTCATGCCTCAAAGCAAAGCCCGTTGCAACAGTGATAAAGAGGGGAAGGATGATCATTGCAGCAAAAAAAAGCCTGTCGCTTAACATCATTTTTAATTTGTAATATGTCACGGTGAAAAGTTTCACTGGCCCCTCCCTTTAACACGCAAAAAATCTCACTGCTGCTTTTTCCCGTTCAGCCCCAGCACCACCGCAGAAATTGCCAGAAGCGCCGCCCCTATGACAAGCAGCGCCAGCACCTGGTCGGTCACTTTTAATGCATCGTTGCCCGAGAAAAGTATCATGAATCCCTCCATGGCCCACTTATTTATCGTCAGCGTACTTAAGCTCCGCACAAAGTCAGGCATCGAGGACAGTGGATAGATACTCCCCCCGACCACTGCCATAAGCAGAATCCCCAGGTTTCCGATCACAT
>JAFADI010000079.1 GCA_023424965.1 Bacillota bacterium | reverse complement strand
TTTACGACGGCCTGAAATACGGGCTTCCGGAATTGACCGTTCCGACGGGTGTCAGGGCGGAGCTGGTTTACGACCGGTATATCAAGGTAAACTGGAACAGTGTTACGGGAGTTAAGGAATATGAAATTTATGTGGTCATCGACGACAATACCCTGGAGCTGATCGGCTCCACAAAACTTACCAGCTTTGTGTACTCCGACCTTGAGCCGAGAACCAGGTACAAGTTTATTGTGAAAGCAGTGGGAGATTACGGGCCTTCCAGGCCTTCCGAAGAGAGCAACACCGTAAGGACGGGGAGCAAGGTGGGGCCTACCGATGACGACGGACAGGTAGGTGACAGCACAAAGACCGAAAGGTCGGGGACGACGGCCATCATCACCATCGGCAGGTCGGATTTTGCCAGTAAAGCTCTCACCATCGACCTCACCGCAGGGATACTGGCAGGCAGCAAAGAAGTGCTGATAAGCATTCCCGCAGCGGCGGCGGCCAGCCGGAGTGCAAAGGATATAACCATCCTTGGAGGCAGCTTCCGCATAAAGCTGAATCCCTATGCTTTCTATTCCTCAAGGGTGGAAGAAAACAAAGGCAAGAGCGATGCAGGCATCCGCTTTAAATTGTCATCCGCTGCAGCGGGTACCGATTTGAGAAGCGACGAAGGAACGGCCCTCTCAAGCCAACTGGTGCTGGAAGCCAATTTCTTTGTGGGCAAGGATTCAAGTGCCATGGATTATCTCAGCTCCAGCATTGAAGTGGCAATGGACTTCGATTCCTCCAAGGCGGATATGCGCAAGCTGCAGAATATAACCCTGAGCCGTTATGATGGGTATGGAAGCGGATGGAAAGCGGCTGCATATGCAATTTCCGGCGGTACTTCCGTCGTTGCACCGGTCAACCGGCTGGGGAAATACATGGTGGTAGGAAAGCGGCGCTAGAAGGTATGGGCCGGTATATCGTAAACATGGAGGCAGATTGAATGGATAGAAGAGTAAAAAAATTGATTTCGGCTGTTTTGGCTGTGGCATTTGTGCTTTCTATGGCGACCTTCGCAGGAGCGGCTTCCAACTATGTGGAAGGATATGTGAGGGGCTGGGTGGGGGACAAGTTGCAGATTGAAGCTTATGACGGACGGGTCTTCCAGTATTCCTATGACAAGGCAACAACAGTTTTCAAGATTGACGAACGGGTGGCGGAGCCAGTAGATTTCAAGCCCGGTATGGAGATTGAGGCGGGAGTCAACGGAGACACCCTGGAATACATTGAAGGGTACTCTACCGAAGTATCCGGCTATATCCGGCCCGGAAGCAGAATCCGTACAGGGACGGTCCAGAGCATCGACAGGGACCAGCTTGTTCTTAAACTGTCCACGGGGGCTGCCGAAACCTATTTTACCACCGGGGCCACCATTGCACTGAAAAAGGGCACCAACGTACCTTTAAGCACTTTATATGCAGGAGACCGTGTAAAGCTGTATTTTGACGAGGTAAACACCTCCATGGTCAGCCGTGTTGAAATTGAAGGGGATTCCGTTGTCATCAAAGACGTATACAAGGGCGTTCTGAAGCTTGCGGACGCGTATCAGGACACCATCACCCTGGACGGTGTCCAGGTTTACAGAAACGGCGCCTGGGAGAAGGTGAAAAGCTCCATGAGCCTGCCTTACAGCGGTGAAGTACCCGTTTATATGGCAGGGCAGAAGCTCCTGTCCGCAAATATGAAGTACTATGCCGGTAAAACCGTCTATATGGCTGTCAAGAACTTTTTCGGCAGCAACCGCATTGAAAAAATGGTAATCCGGGGCCAGTATGAGGCCATGTATTCCGATAAAATCGAGGACATCAACTGGTACACCGGTGCCTTTGAGCTGGCCAACCACAAGAATGTCGCTTTCAATGAAGGCACCATCTTTGTGAAAAACGGCAGACTGGTGGACCAGTATTCCATCAACGCAAATTCTGATGCGTGGGTTGTGGCGGATTCCAGGAATGGTGCGGGGATGGCCGACGTTGTGTATATCTACAACGAAGACCTCAACAACTCAAACATCGGTCAGAGCTACCTGTATGCAGGACGGCTGGACCAGGTGCTGGAGGACAGGCTCACCTTGGAAGATTTCTTTTTGCTGAACCAGAATGCCTGGGAATCTTTCAGCGGCGACAAAGAACTGTATCTGGACAACGATACACAGATCTATGACGTAGAAAACAAAAAGAAAATCACTCTGGAAGAATTCTATGCCGGGGACTACTCGGTGGATGAGGATACCGACTATGCGAAGGAGCACAACCTCAAGGACTGGTACGGATACATCTATACCGACGGAGACCGGGCTTCCGGTGTTCTGGTCCAGAAAAGCATGGATACCCTGCTCCGGCAGAGGATGACGGTCGGTGTCGTTGGAAGCGTTACGGAGAGCGAACTGGTGGGATGGACGATCAAACTGCAGAATGGTGCGGATTGGAGCGAGCGGAACGAAAAATGGATGCAAAAAGCCTCTTCCACCAGCATAAGCGTTGCGAAGGCCATGATCATAAAGGATGGGAAGTTTATCTCCCAGGACGATCTGAAGGCGGGTGACAGGCTTTATATTGTGAGAGACGGCTTTGATGCAAAGGTGGTTATTGTCAAATGATAAAAGTCAGGGGGAATTTCATGAAAGGCTTAATCTCAGCACTGATCCTATGTGGGCTGCTCCTGCAGCCGGTACGGGCCATGGCTGCTCCTACGGAATTCTCCGGAGGCGTGAACAATGAATATGAATATACGGAATACGTGTTTCTTTCCGGTCAGCCGGTAAAGTTTTCGGGAACTTATAAAATAACCGACACCACTTCCAAGGATAAAAGGACCATTGGCTATACCTTTTCCCTCACGCCGGCGGATGCCAGCGTATCCGGCAAGCTCAGCAGGACGGTCACCTATACGGTGACCTACAACGACCGGAACGATAAGGGGCAGACCATTGCGCAGACTGCGCTGACCCGGTACACCGAGTCGGTGGACCTGGACGGCGCCAAATACAACCTGAGGGATTTCCAGTTTTCCAAGTCCGATGTCATTGACAACCGGCCGGTATCGGATTTTTATTCAGGCAATATCAAGGGGCGCAAATACTATACCATCAACAACACGCAGGGAAAGGCCACCGTCGATATCAGCGGCGGGAATGTGGGCTATGAAAACTTCTGGGGAAATACCGATACGCAGATCATCGACTATGTGATCAATGTGGAAAGACCGTCAACGGGAGAGGAAGAGGAGGATTTGTCCTGGCATGGGACGGTGAAGGTGCAGGTTTCCGACAGCACGACGAAGACTCTTCGGTATTCGGAAAATGCGGCCAGCTTTACCAGCATTGAAGGCGGATACATGAAGGTGACGGCCAGGGAAATGGTGTCCAAATACGACTATGACCTGCCAAGAATGAGCGACGGGGTACCCGATGACGACAAAAGGAAAAGCGGTACCGTGGAGCTCTCCCAGCAAATGGTGCCCAAGGTGGAGAGGCTGATTGTGCCCAAGTTCAGGGACATTGGCGGGCACTGGGCGGAGGAGGATATCAAGCGGCTTTATTCCCTGGATGTTTTCGACGAGACGGCACAGTTTTTCAACCCCCAGCTGCCCATGACCCGTACGGAATATACCAAAGCGGTTATGCGGTCCTGCAACATCCGCCCGG
>JAFADI010000195.1 GCA_023424965.1 Bacillota bacterium | reverse complement strand
CCCTCCATGGCCCACTTATTTATCGTCAGCGTACTTAAGCTCCGCACAAAGTCAGGCATCGAGGACAGTGGATAGATACTCCCCCCGACCACTGCCATAAGCAGAATCCCCAGGTTTCCGATCACATCGGCTGCCGCCGGAGTCTTTGCCACAACGGAAACAAATACGGTCCAGGAGGAGATGGCAAATACGATTCCTGCAAAGAGCAGCAGGATATTTTTTACGGGAGCTCCCCAATAGCTCTTGAAAACCGCCGTCGTAAGAATGATGACGGTGGCGAACTGCAAAAGGGCCAGCATTGCGGACACCAGGAACTTGGAAAGCACCATCTGCCAGGCTTTCACCGTGGTGGTGGACAGCCTTCTTGTAATCCCCAGATTTCTCTCATTGACCAGCATTTTCATACCGGGCATCCCGGCAAACATCAGAAATATCACCATCAGTCCGGCGGTAAAATATTCCACGGGTGTAAGCGCATATATGGGAGAGGCTTCAAGCTCGGAGAAAATTTCGTTTCTTGCCAGGGCTTCCAGGAAGAACTTCATGGTTGATTCATTGAACTGCCTTTCCAGCTCGGGTCCCTTCACCCCCGCTTTCTGGTTGAAATAATAAACGGAATTTATGGCGCTTTGCCCCGCCGACACCAGGTTGGCGGCACTCTGGACCAGGTTTTTCACCACAAAGGCCTGCAACGGCATGGCTTTATTCCCGATCACCGTGACAGGCTTGTTCTCCCCCACCACGACGCTTTCGGAAAAGGCGGGAGGAATGATAATGGCCGCTGCCACTTCATTGGCCAGAATCAGTTTCTTTGCTTCATCCTCACTCACCTTCTTGACCTCTTTGAATATCCCCACCTCTTCCAGCTGGTTTGCCAGAATTCTGGTCTGGGTGGTGTTTTCCTGGTCAACCAGAGCCACGTCGAAGGGCTCGATGAAGCTTGTTTTATTGAGATAAGGGGAAAGGGCATAGGCAAAAAGACAAATAAAAAGGAAAGGCATGGCAAGCAGCAGTACAACCGCTTTCCAATCCCTGAAAAACAGCTTTATATCATTTTTCAACAGTGTCAGCAGAACCATGCGACCTCGCAGGCGCCCCCATTTCTATACTATCTCACTCTGTTCCCAAAATGGCATCGACAACGGGCTTATTCTGCAGGTAAAAGGCTCCAAAGGACTTCATCATGTCCCCCTGGACCTTTTGAAGGTCTGCGTCCGTTGCTTTGTTCAAATTCACCGCATCAGCCTCTTTTACCTGGGGCAGGCTGAAATCCACATCAAAGCGGTCTTCATTCTTTAAATCGAATTTTAAGGCTGTATTTTTCACCCCCAGGGTGGGAAGGTCAAAATTAAGTTCGATGGAGGAATTGCTATTCCTGGTTTTTTGTTTGTTGTTTCTCCAGCTCTCGGTCACCATTGTTCCAAAAAGCCGGTCGGAAATACCCGGATCTTCTCCGCGGAAAGCCAATTCATACTCCGTGGTGGAATTCCTCTTCAGGGTAGCTTCATCAATTTTACTGTCAACCTTCATGTCCAGCTTTATTCCGAACTCATCCCTGCCGTTCTTTTTACGGGTATGGGTGACAGCAATCTCTCCCTTGCGGCTTTCATCCTTGCTGTTCACATCCAGGTTGCTGTTAATGCCCCAGCCCAGCAGAAGCTTATCCTCTCCCGGGCTTTCCATTCCGATTTCAACCTGGGCAAAGCCTTTATTGAAATCATCTTTTTTACTGTCGTTTGTCCCCGAATGCAGGTCAATACTTATTCTTTCCTCCGGTCCGCGAAGCATTAAAGTGGTTAATTTCCTGTCCAGGATATTCCCGGAGCCGTCCACCACCACCACCATCTTCAGGCCCTCGGGATAAGTCACATCTGTATCCAGTGCTTCCAGTGCATTCTTGAAAGCCTCCCTGTCCGGCTTTTTGCCCAGCACATTGAGATAATCCTTTAGAATGTCATTCAGCTTCAGGTATCCCATCTCCTCAAGCATCGGGTAAACCTGAAAAAGGGCGGCCTCATCCAGGATTCCCATCATACCGGCATAGTTTCCGTAAGTAAGCTTTGACAGTACCTCATCGGCACTGAATTTCCTGGCTGCCTCTCCGATAAGCTTCTTTGTTTCCTCACCGCCCAGGGTCAGGATGATCTGCCGCCCTGTCTTATCTTCATTTCCCACTTTTACACTTACCTTATCGCCATATTGGACATCTTTATCCTTTATCAGGCCTGAGAGGAAGGAACCATAATCCTGGATTATCCCCTCAAGCTCCCGGTCGTCAAGCTTCAAGGCACCTGCCGCCTCCGAAGCCTTAAAGGTTTTTTTCGGTCTTAGGGGCAGGTTGAACCTCTGATACACCTGGTCCAGCAGTTCCCTGTCGGCAGTGAAATATTTGCCCGGAAGCAGCACCGGCACGGTAAATCCAAGCTCCCTGTCCCTTGTATAAATCTCTGCGTCGATGAGGGGCGCTCTTTCCAGCAGCAGGTTCACCTTGGTAAGGCTTTCCTTCGACGTGGGGTCATTGTTTGAATCAATGATCAGTTTGCATCTCCTCAGCACATCGAAAATATTCTCCGCATTGGCAATGCCGAAGGGCTTCTCACTGTCGGACCGGATGTCCGCAGTAAACTCCGTCCTCTTTTTATACCTGGAATCCATATAAGGCTTTTGGTCTGCATAAAAATCCTTGTAGGCCGTTTTCAACTGATCGGTATATTTTTTGATATTTTTGCCTTCCGCCTCCAGATAGGCCCTGCGGGCCGGCTTGTTCACAAACAGGGTATACGCTGCTGCTGCAGCCAATCCAAGGATAAGCAGTGAAGCAATCACAGCAATCTTCTTTTTGTCCCAGATAGGGTTAAAAGCGGTTTTTTTATTCCGTTCAAAGCCGTAGGGCATATGTAAGCCTCCCAATTACCCGTTCATCAGGTTTAGCATGATGTTCTCAATCCTGTCGGTTTCGTAAATCTCTTTCAGCTCTTTGGGCGTCCCCATTGATTTGATGATGCCTCTATCAATGATGGCAAGCCTGTCGCACAGGGCTTCCATCTCGTCGATGTAATGGCTGGTAAATACAATGGTCCTGCCTTTGTTCTTCAGTTCCTTGATGCCATCCATGATGTATTTCCTTGACTGGATATCCACTCCCACCGTAGGCTCATCCATCACCAGTATTTCCGGATGGTGGAGCAGGGCAACGGCAATATTCAGCCTTCTTTTCATCCCTCCGGAGTAGTTCTCTACCCGGTCCCTGGCCCTGTCACCCAGCCTTACGACGGCAAGGGCCTCTTCGATTCTCTGCCGCTTTAAATTTCCCCGGAGCCCGTACACCCCGGCCCAGAAGTTCAGATTGTCCATACCCGAAAGCACGGGATACAGGGCAATGTCCTGAGGAACATAGCCTATGCCGGCTTTTATTTTATCCGGCTGCCTTGCGGCACTGAAGCCCTTGATTAAGATGTCGCCCGAGGAAGGTTTCAAAAGGGTGGTCAAAATAGAGATAAACGTCGATTTTCCGGCGCCGTTGGGCCCTAGAAGCCCAAAAATCTCACCCGAATAGATATTGAAGTTCAATTTGTCTAACGCCCGGAGCCTGCCATAATTTTTTGAAAGCTCTTTAACCTCAACGATTGTATCCATCTCTGTCTGACCCCACAAATCAAGCTTTTCCAACTTATCATAGTTATTTTACCATAAAATCTCCCACAGGAGAACAAGTAAAAAGGCGCTTGTCCGCGCCTTCATATCATTCTCGCTATCAGGAATACCAGGAGGGCGATGCTGCCCATAAGGAGCAGGTTAATGAGACGGTTGACCAGAGGCTTGTTTTTCGTCAACTTCGTTATTTTATCCGCACGCTGCTCTGCTGCAATACCCAACCCGTTTCCCTTCAGATAGTCACTGATGATCATGTTCGCTTCTCTATACAGGAAGGCATTATCATAGTGGGCTTTTCTCAATACCCGTTCCTTTGAATAGGAATTTCCTTTTAAACCGGAATCGCTTTTAAGTATCAATATCGCCTCTTCTATGACATTCGAAGGCACATCCTTAATCACAACAATCCTTTTTGTAACTCCGTCAGGCATATTGCCCTCTCCTCCCGTGTCCATTTAAAGGTAGTCTATGAAATAAATTCTCAAATTATACATTGGGAATTCCCAATTTTACGACGGGTCAGTTTGGTTTTTTCCATACCTTTGAAACCATTACCGTCATATCGTCAAAGGGTTCCCCTCCGCTTCTGGAATATGCCTCCCGGAGTATGCTGTCTGCAATCTCCTGGGGATTGATCGTTTTCAACTCCTGTATAAACCCCTGCAGCAGTTTGATTCCATCTTCCCCGCCCTCCTGGAAGGCATCCGGAATCCCATCCGTCATCATGATGATGAATTCGCCGCTTTCAACACTTCTATTCATCAGCTCCACTTCAATATTGCTGAGGATTCCTGCCGGCAGGGATACATTCCTTACCGCTTCAACACTGCCGTTCCTCTTGATGAAGGTGGGAACTGCCCCGATCTTCACGAACTCAACGCTGCCCTCATATAGGTCGATTACCGACAAATCAATGGTTGCAAAGGAATCATCATTTGACCGCAGCACCAGAATGGAATTGATCAGCTTGACGGTGATATCCTTGTCAAAACCCGCCTCCATGAACTGCTCCAGGAGACTCACCGTAGCCTTGCTCTGCATTGCGGCCTTCTGTCCGGAGCCCATGCCGTCGCTCAGGGCTACGATGTATTTGCCTTCACCGGTATTCATAAAGGTATAATTATCACCGGAAACACTGTTGTTCTGCTTTGATACCTTGGCGATTCCCGTAGTGACCCTGAAAGCCTCCTCTTCTACAAGCCTCAGTGTACATGAGCCGTTTGACGCCTTGTGGCACTCAGGCCCTTCTTTTATCATTTTTCTGCCTACGCTTTTCGATACCAGCTCTTCAACCACGCTGATGCAGCTTCTTTTCCCTCCGCAGCCCTTATGGAATATGCTGATCTCATACTTGCCCCACTTGTTTTCGACCACGATGGCTCCATTGGCCTTGACTCCGGCTCTTTTCAGTTCTTCTACGAGCTTGTCCTCCAGCTCTCCGTTGAATCTGACATTGACGTCAATCTCCGAAGCCAAATTGGAGATAACCCGTGACAGGCCCTCCAACTGCTGGGAAACCAGGCCCCGGCTCTCCCCGATCCTGCTTTTCCACACCATATCCACCTTAAATATCTCATAGATGGAATTGACGGCTTCCACAAAGTCATTGACCCGTTCACACCTGTCAAGGAAATAAGAGGGGATGTCGTTTTCTTCAATACGCCCTTTGACATCAAGTCTCTCCACGATCTTGAACAGTACCTGGTAGGTATTGTAGAAGTTTCTGTCCCAGCAGTGGAGGCATAAGCTGCAATCCTTGCAGACCCGGTCCGCCACCCTGTCAAAAAGCACCGAAATATCCTGCTTGTTGGTAACAACCTTTGTTTCCGATATTTCACTGAAGGTTCCTGCCAGTTCCTTAAAAGCCTTTGAAAACCGGTTGAGCCTGTCCACCGTCATTTCTTTTATCCTGGAGCTATAATTGCTCTTATCCTGTCCATTCTCCGAAGTTCTGTCAAAGCGGCCCACCGTCATGTCGATCGCTTTCTGGGGAATGAGCAGGAATACCAGTATTGCTGCGGTTATTTCCTTCAGATGCACCAGAACTTCAATGGAGCCGTTCATATATAAGGTGAGTACGGCATTCCCTATAACAAATCCCAGACTTACGCCGATTTTCCCCAGCTTGCCGAAAACCCCCGAGAGCAGGCCGCAAAATGCATATGTACCTATGATGAGGGGACTCACGGCAGCGGACATGCTGGTGATCAGCCCCACCGTGACTCCGGCGGCGGCTCCCACTCCCGCCCCGCATTTATAACTGAAGGCCAGGACCACCAATATGCTCAATATGTTCTTGATGGTAAACCCGAATAAGCTGATATTCCCCAGCCCGGATAAAGCCAGGGCGGAAATGATGGCGATGCTTATGATTTCCTCGCTGGTGTAGGACTGCACCCTTCTTCCTTCGGTGATAACCGCAATGGCGCTCTTTAATATGAACACAAGGGAAAATACGATAAAGGCTCCGAAAATGCCTTTGAGAAAGTCATACAATAAAAAGCCCTGCAGATACACCATGACCATTTCCGGTATAAGCACGCCGATGAAGGCAGTTACCGCATGCCTGAAAGCAACTTTTGATTTGCCTTTCTTTAAAACATACTCCAGGGCGTTAAACAGCAGCATTGCAGCCGCAGTCACATAAATTTGTTCTCTTGCCCCTGCCGTGAGCATTCCTCCCAGGATGCAGGCAACCATCAGCAGCCTGTTGGGCTTATAGCCCTGTGCAGCCCCATAGATGGCTATACCGAAAGGCATCATTCCCCCGAAAAAGGAAATCCTGCCCAGCAAAAAAGCGATAGGAAGCAATATGAGGCCACTTTTTACAAAGTTGATTTCCAGAATCTTATTGCCGCCTGTTTTGCCAAAATTCCCACCAAAATCCCCTAAACGCTTATAGGGTTGAATATCTGTCTTCATCTTCGGTTTACCCCCTGTTACTTTTTTCTTTTGTAGAAGCATGTCCGGACCGGTGCGGAGTTTTTTATACCGCAGACAAGATTATATGTAAGAGGAACCGAATTGTTTGTCATCTTTGGCTGTAAAAATTAAAAATCTTTAGACACATATCAGCAAAACGCACCATTAGATTAGGTTTAATCAAGCAGCCCCGGCGGTCTTTCCGGACAGTTCTAACTTTGATAGCGTAAATTTATCCCATATAATTGTTGATTTTAGTCAGAAACTTTTGAAGAAATAGGCTTCCCAGGACAGGCTCCCGGCAGAAAAAAGGAAACAAAAAAAGGAATTGTATTTGATACAATTCCTTTTGGTGGGCACTGTAGGGATCGAACCTACGACCCCCTGCTTGTAAGGCAGGTGCTCTCCCAGCTGAGCTAAGCGCCCAAACGCTACAGAGACTAGAGACTAGAAAACAGACACCAGAGATGGTTGTACAAACCCGAGCTTCCAATCTCTAGTTCCTAATTTCTGTTTTTTTGGTGACCCATAGGGGATTCGAACCCCTGTTACCGCCGTGAAAGGGCGGTGTCTTAGGCCACTTGACCAATGGGCCATATGGTAGCGGCGGTCGGATTTGAACCAACGACACTTCGGGTATGAACCGAATGCTCTGGCCAACTGAGCTACGCCGCCATATCTGCGCTTCCATCACCAACGCGCTTTTATATTCTAGCAGATAGTCCAATAGAAAGTCAATAGGAAAGTTGTACTTTCCAAGGAAAAACTTATGGCAATCTTTTGACAGTACAGGAACAAAATTCTTTATTGCACACATGGCAAAGCCGGATACAGAAAAACTGTACCCGGCCCTGTAATTTATCTTTTATATGCCTGCAAAAATCTGTTCAAACTCCGTACCTTCCAGCTTTTCTTTCTCAATCAGGGCCTGTGCTACCCGGTGAAGTCTGTCGATGTTTTCCTTTAGGGTATTCAGGATCTTTTCGTAAGCACTGTCGATAATGTTCTTCACTTCCTTGTCGATCTCGGACGCAACCTGCTCACTGTAGTTTCTCGCCTGGGCAAAGTCCCTTCCGATGAACACCTCGTCGTTTTCATTTCCAAAGATCAGATTGCCCAGGGTCTCACTCATGCCGTATTTGGTAATCATGTTCCTGGCAACCGCATTTGCAGTCTTCAAATCTCCCGAAGCCCCGGTGCTGATTTCACCAAGCACCAACTGCTCCGCCGCTCTTCCGCCAAGGGCCACATAGATTCTTTCCAGCAGCTGTGATTTTGTGTTGTAGGATCTGTCCTCCTCAGGCTTGTAGGCAGTATAGCCGCCCGCCATACCTGCAGGAATGATGGAAACCCTGTCTACCTTGTCCGTTGTGGACAGGAGCCGGACAGCAATCGCGTGGCCCGCCTCATGGTATGCGGTAAGCTTCTTTTCCTTTTCGCTGATAACCCTGCTCCTTTTTTCAGGCCCCATGATTACTTTAAAGGTAGCTTCCTTCATCTCTTCCATGCTTATGGTCTTTTTGCTGTTCCTTGCGGCAAGCAAGGCAGCTTCGTTAAGAAGATTTTCCAGATCGGCTCCCGTAAATCCGGGGGTAGTCTTTGCAAGGTCGTCAAGTTTCACATCAGGGCCGAGAGGCTTGCCTCTCGCATGTACTTTAAGTATTTGTTCGCGGCCCTTGATATCAGGCAGCCCCACCACGACGCGCCTGTCGAACCTGCCGGGCCTCAAAAGGGCCGGGTCAAGTATATCAGGCCTGTTTGTGGCGGCAAGTATGATAACTCCTTCATTGATGCCGAAGCCATCCATCTCAACCAGCAGCTGGTTCAAGGTCTGCTCACGTTCGTCATGCCCGCCTCCGAGACCCGCTCCCCTGTGGCGTCCTACCGCGTCAATTTCATCGATGAACACGATACAGGGTGCATTTTTCTTTGCCTGGTCAAATAAATCCCTTACCCTGGAAGCTCCGACACCCACGAACATTTCCACAAAATCGGAACCGCTGATGCTGAAGAAAGGAACTCCCGCCTCGCCGGAAACAGCTTTCGCCAAAAGAGTTTTACCTGTACCCGGAGGGCCCACCAGCAAAACGCCTTTGGGTATTCTTGCTCCCAGTTCCACAAACTTTTTCGGCTGCTTCAGAAACTCTACAATCTCTTTTAGTTCTTCCTTCTCCTCATCGGCTCCTGCAACATCCTCAAAGGTTACCTTCTTTTTATCGTCGGTACTCATCTTGGCCCTGCTTTTGCCGAAGGACATCACCCTGCTGCCTCCTCCCCCCTGGGACTGCTGGAGGAAGAAAACCCAGAACAGCACGAATATCACAATAAGACCGATGGTAGGCAAAATCGCGACCCACCAGGGCGGTGACGGAGGATTCTGAGTTTTAAAAGAGGTAACTTCACCCGTCTTAATAGGCTCATTTATCTCAGCCATAAAAGAAGTCACATCGGGGATGTAAATCACGTACTTCTTTTTGGGCTCGCTCTTCAACTCTACGAATGCTTTATTGCCTTCCAGCACCATCTTATCCACATTTTTCATCTGGATATACTTTAATAATTCCGAATAACTCTTTTCATCGGGATTTTCATTGTTCCCATATATTGCCAAAAGTGCCAGTATTATTACGAACAATACTATATAGAAACTAATTCCTTTGAAATATTTCAAACAGCTCCCTCCTTATATAAAACCCAGTGGCGTACAGTCGTCTAATTACCGCTACCAGAATACTCTTCCAAGTGCAACGTCCTCTTCATTGGAACATTTGCCCAATTTATTCTACTATATTAACATAAATGCCGTCAAAAGACAATAAATCAATGCTGCGTACGAGTAACTTGTAAAGCCTCTGTTCAATACTACTTTTCATATACCCTGGGGCTTAACGTACACAGGTCGGGAAGATTCCGGTACTTGCCCTCATAGTCCAGACCATAGCCTATCACAAATTTGTCTTCGATGATCAACCCTTCATATTCAACTTCAATCTGGACCTTCCGCCGGGAAGGCTTGTCGAAAGCGGTGCAGACCTTGACGCTCAGCGGATCCCTGGTATAAAACAACTCCTTCAGATATTGAAGTGTGAGCCCCGTATCAACGATATCCTCCACAATAAGGACATGCTTGTTGGTAACATTGATGTCGATATCTTTGATAATTCTTACTACACCTGAAGATTTTGTGGACGCCCCATAACTGGAAACCGAAATCAGGTCCATGTCCACAGGAATTGAGATCTCTCTCATCAGATCGGCAAGGAATACAAAACCGCCTTTAAGGACTCCAACCAATACCAGATCCTTTCCTTCATAGTCCTGGGATATTCTTTTCCCCAGTTCTATTACTTTCTCCTTTATTGTTTCCCTGCCAATCAGTATTTCCTCAATGTCATTTTTCATGTTAACCTCCAAAGTATGTAGTAATTGATTATTCCATACGAGCTTTATATGTGCGGCTTCATAAGTAACACAAATATTGCTTCTTCACTGTAAATACTTCAGAATTAACGGCTCAGATTTTCATACATAAGCCTCAATACGTTTTTAGTATTTTCAGATACTTTAAATTTATCACTTATTTTATGGCCCACGATCCAAACAATCTCTTTATCTGCTGCTATTAAGGGAATTTCTGCCCTTTCTTCCTTTGGAATCTTGTTATCGATCAGATATTCTTTCAGCTTTTTTGTTCCGTTTGACCTTAACGGTTTGAAGACGTCGCCATTCCTTCTATTCCTAATATTTATTCCCGTTTTGAATTTTTCATAATCAAAAAACTGTGTGAAGGAATCCGGCTTGTTGTATATCATCGGGACCAACACATCGCTGTTGTCCGGCCTTATAACATCCGCCCTGAGTACAAAACCTCCTTCTTCAATGAAAGTCTCTCCCGGAATTGCCAAAGGATATAAATAATCTCTTTTTTCCCCTTTGGCCTGGCTTTTAAAAATCCGCAGGCCTTTGTACGACTTTCCCGCGCATATGCCCCCCGGAAGATGAATTTCCGCTCCCGTTCTTCCCCCGAAAACCAGTTCCAGCACTTTTTCCACATGCAGGCTGTCTATTCCCTTAAGGTCGCCCTTTACCTCTTTTATAGCGCTGCGTACCACCCGCCTTCCAATTGCCGGATGCAAATCCCGGAACCTGCCGGTAGCAAGCTCCACTTCGCCATCCTTTCTCTTTTGGACACACTGATTATATATAATATTTGCGCTGCCTTCAATATAATTGTTGTCGGCTTTTAATAAAACCGCCATCCGGCACAGGGTTTCAACCAAATCCTCATTAAAATGGCTGGTTATATAGGGAATCAGCTCCAGCCGGATCCTGTTTCTTGTGTACACATTCTGAAGGTTGGAACTGTCAACTCTGGCCCCAAGGTTGTTTTCTGAACAATAAGCTTCTATTTCAGCCCTGGAAACATCCAGCAGAGGCCTTATGATCTGGTCCCTTTTATATTCCATCCCCTTCAGGCCCTCAAGACCGGTACCCCGGATGATCCTCATCATTACGGTTTCGGCCTGGTCGTTGCGGTTGTGGGCAACAGCAATTTTTGCGCCGCCCATATCCTTCAGGATGGAATAAAAACAAGCATACCGCGCTTCCCTTCCCGCTTCCTCAAGGGACATGCCTTTTTGGGACGACATTTCCGCAACGTTGATCCCTCTGACAAACAAGCGGATATTCAGGCCTGCACAAAAGTCTCTTACGTATTGCTCGTCTCCGTCGGATTCTTTTCCTCTCAGCATATGGTTGACATGCACGGCATACAGGTTTATGCCCAGTTCTCCCGAAAGAACTTGCAGGGCGTGCAGCAGGCAGACGGAATCCGGCCCGCCGGAAACTCCTACAAGGACATTTTCACCGCTTTCGAGCAGTCCGTTTTTATTGATCGTCTCAAGAACCTTTTTTAAAACCGTGCTCTTACCCATAACGATGGTTTATCCTCTTTCCATCAGGCTCTGCTCTTGTCGAGGTTGGCAAACTTTGTGTACTGCCCCAGCCATGCCAGCTCAACGGTGCCTGTGGAACCGCTTCTGTGCTTTGCTATTATTACCTCGGAAATGTTCTTCTTTTCCGTATCGGGGTTATAGTAATCGTCCCTGTAAAGGAACATGACGATATCCGCATCCTGCTCGATGGCTCCCGATTCCCTGAGGTCGCTGAGTATGGGTCTGTGGTCTGTTCTGGTTTCCGCAGCACGGCTCAGCTGCGAGAGGGTGATAACGGGTATGTTCAGCTCTTTTGCAAGTATCTTCAGGGACCTGGATATCTCGGAAATTTCCTGCTGCCTGCTCTCGGGCTTGCCCCTTCCCTGCATGAGCTGCATATAGTCGATCACCACCAGGCCCAGATTCTTTTCGAGCTTCAGCCGCCTGCATTTTGAACGGATATCCATGACGGATACTCCGGGGGTGTCATCGATATAGATGGGGGCTTCCGAAAGAGGCCCCAGGGCTCTTGCGATTTTCTGCCAATCCTCGTCCTCCAGCTTTCCGGTCCTCATTTTCTGGCTGTCCACCATGGCTTCACAGCAGAGGATTCTGTTCACCAGCTGCTCTTTTGACATTTCAAGGCTGAAGATCGCCACCGGAACTTTGGCATGGACAGCCACATATTGTGCCAGGTTCAGGGCAAAGGAGGTCTTTCCCATGGCAGGACGGGCGGCGACAAGGACCAGGTCGGAATTATGCAGGCCTGCCGTCTTATAATCAAGGTCGATAAAGCCTGTGGGAATTCCCGTTACATAGCCCTTGTTGTTGTACAGTTCCTCAAGCTTGTTGAAGGCCTCTACCAGAACATCTTTTATGGGGGCAAAGCCCTGGGTATTTCTGTTCTGGATTACATCGAATATGTTCTTTTCAGCCTTGTCCAGGACGTACGAAACTTCTTCGGAGGCTTCATACCCCAGGTTCACAATATCGGAGGAGGCTTTGATGAGCTTGCGGAGGATGGATTTTTCCTCCACGATGCGGGCATAATGCTTCACATTGGCAGTGGTGGGCACTGCCGAAGCGATGTTGGTCAAATATTCCAGACCTCCCACATTGTCAAGGGTGCCCCGTATGCGGAGCTGCTCGGAAACCGTGATGATATCCACGGGCTCCGCCTTTTCAAAGAGGTCCAGAACGGCCTCAAAGATTTCCTTGTGGTCGTCCCTGTAAAAATCAGCACTTTTCAAACTCTCTAATACAACAGGTATTACTTCCTTATCGAGAAGCATGGAGCCCAGAACTGATTGTTCGGCCTCCAGACTTTGCGGCGGTATCCTTCCTAAAGCACCAATATCCATATCTTCACCTAAAACTCCGTCACTCCTGCTCTATTTTTACCGTCAGCTTCCCGGTCACTTCAGGATAAAGCTTTATTTCAACTTCGGTGGTCCCGAGAGACTTCAGCGCATCGGGAATGTTTATCTTCTTTTTGTCGATATCCAGCTTGAAGCTGCTCTTTAACCTGTCCGCAATGTCTTTGTTCGTTATGGAACCGAAAAGCTTGCCGTTCTCCCCCGCCTTGCTTTTAATAACCACCGTAATGCCTTTGAGTTTTTCAGCCAGTTCTTTGGCCTGCGCAAGCTCCCTTTCCTTTTTTGTCTTCTCCGCTTCCTTTTTGGTATTCATCACATTTATGTTGGAGGAGCTTGCCTCCACAGCCAGTCCTCTGGGTAAAAGAAAGTTTCTTGCATATCCGTCGCTAACTTCCACCATGCTTTCCTTCTTGCCCAGGGTCTTTACATCCTGCTTTAAAATCACCTTCATACGCTTCAACTCCTGTTTATAATTCTTTATTTATGCTTTCCATATATTCGATTATAGCACATTTTAGCTTCTCCTTGGCTTCTTCAATGGAAATTCCCTGCAGCTGGGCCCCTGCAACCGACAGGTGTCCTCCCCCTCCCAGCTTTTCAAGAATAACCTGTACATTGACGTCTCCAAGGGACCTTCCGCTGATAAACACTTCGTTGTTGACATAGCTGAGAACAAACGCTGCAATCAGTCCGGAAAGGGTAAGCAGCTGGTCGGCCGCCTGGGCTGAAATGAGCTGCGCGTTCTTTATATTCAGCGGACAGACGGAAATGGCTATTTTGTCGTTGATCAGCTCTGCATCCTTAACAATGTTGGAAATATTGATATAGGTATGAAGATCGTTCTGGAACAACTGTTTTACGGAGATGGTATCCACACCCTGACGCCTCAGGAAGGCTGCCGCTTCAAAGGTTCTGACCCCGGTTTTGAAGGTGAAGTTCTTGGTGTCGATGACGATTCCTCCGTAAAGCGCTTCCGCTTCAACAGGACTCAGCTTGATTTTTTCTTCCACGTACTGCAGTATCTCCGTCACAAGCTCACAGGTGGAAGATGCATAGGTCTCCTGGTAGGTGAGCACCGCATCCTGTATAAAGTCCGTCCCCCTCCGGTGGTGGTCGATGACCACCACCTGGTCCGTAAGCTTCAAAAGTTCCGGGTATTCGGTAAACCCGGGACGGTGGGTATCCACCACGATGAGCAGCGTCTTGTTGCTGATCCTGTCCAGGGCCTCGCTCCGTCCAATGAAGAGCTCGTTGTACTCCGGGTACTTGCCTATTTTTGCCAGCAGGCTCTCAATGGTGGGGTTGGAATGACTCAGCACGATATAGGCATCCTTGTTTCTGTTCTTTATCATGCGGTAAAGTCCCAGGGCAGCCCCAAGACAGTCAATATCCCCATTTTCGTGGCCCATGATCATGGCCGACGAGCACTGGTCGATGAGCTCCCTCAAGGCGTAGGCGATGACCCTGGCCTTCACTTTCGTGCGTTTTTCCGTTTCCCGGCTTTTGCCGCCGAAAAACCTGAAATTCTCTCCGTCCTTTATGACAACCTGGTCGCCGCCTCTTCCCAGGGCGATATCCAGGGAGGCCGCGGCAAACTGGTAGTTTTCCTGAAAGGACCCTCCGTTGAGACCCACACCGATACTGAAGGTAACAGGTATTTTATTCCCCAGGTTTATCTCCTTGATGGTATCCAGAATGTCGAATTTCTTTTCTTCCAGCTCTTTGAGGTATTTGTGGCCAACCACAATGAGGTATTTATCCCGCTCAAATTTTCTGGTAATGGCTCCGGCAAAACCGATCCACTGGAGCACATTGCGGTCGATCTCCGCCAGCATGTGGGGCCGGCCGGCTTCGTTCATGCTCTGCATCAAATCATCGTAGTTGTCGATGATGATGATTCCTACGGCGGCTTTTTCATCTTCCTGCTTCTTTTTAAGCTGTATGAGCTCCGTATTGTCAATCAGGTAGAGCATGAGAATATAACTGCCGGTATCCGACTTGTTCTCTATTTTTACGAAGTTCCCCAGAACATTGTAGTGCTTGTCTTCCACAATGATTTCCTTGGATACGTTTGAAATTTCATCTACCAGGGTTTCCGGCTGCAGTTCGCCGATAAAAGAATGTATGGTTTTTTCCAGCAGGTCTTCCTTATTGAATATCTCCCTGAAGGAGGAATTGTACCATATAATGGTCCCGTCCAGCTCCAGTACCACCAGAGGCATGGGAAAGTTCAAAAGGGTATCCTTGGCTGCAGAGTCAATGTTAAACGTGAGATTCTCGATATATTTGGTAATTTCCCTTTGTCTTATGTAATTTGATCTGTAATTATAGTAAACCAGGAAAATAAAAAGAAGAAATCCGGGAATGGCAACCTGCCAGTACAAAACAGCTATAATGCAGACCAGTATAAATATAATCCAAAGATAAAACCTCGCCCGAGGTACAAACATACCAGAAAACTTTTTGTTCTCCATTACAACCTCCCCCAACTTTGATAGCTGCAAGCCTATAAATTATTGCCTTTTAACCCTCGAAGAATTCAAATGCCTGGCCAGCTCCGACAAATCTCCGTAGAACTTCTCCACATCATGGTTTTCCACCAGCCCCAGCTTCACCTTGTTTTCAATCTTCATCTCGATGGAATTGTAGCTGAGGCCCAAACGCCTGCCAAGGAGATAGGCGATGAGGATGATGTTTGACAGCGTTTCCGATGCGCTTTCGTGAATATCCTCTTTGACTCCGTTGACCAGAGACTTGAAGAGGCTTGCGATATCGGTCAGAAGTTCACTCTTCAGCCATTCGATCATTTTAATGTTTCTTGTTATGTCAATATCCTTGTCAAACACTCCCATAGTATCCCCCCGGTCGACGGTAAAGTAAAAGCGCTGCCTGGTACGCCCCATCGCAGAGGCCAGTCCGTACTTTGTGTCAGTCGTTCTAGTATTATATCATTTTTATGGGCGAATTTGCTAATTTCCCGTGTTTATACCTTAAGATAAATGTCAGCCGTCGATGGCATATTCGGGATAGGACCCAAGGAATTTGAAAAATGAAGTCTTTCTTTTGATCATGGTTATTGCATCTTTAAGGTCTTGGTCTTCCATATGCCCTTTGATATCGATGAAAAAAATATACCTGCCCAGTTGATCTTTCGAGGGGCGGGATTCTATCCTGGACATATTGATATCCCAGAGGTTGAAGATGTCCAGCACCCGGTAAAGGCTTCCCGGTTTGTCCTCCGTGGAGAATACGATGGAGGTTTTGTCCTGTCCGCTTCTTATCCCGTTCTGGTGTGATACCACCACAAACCTGGTAAAATTGTTGTACCTGTCCTGTATATTTCTGGCCAATATCTCCAGTCCATACACCTCAGCCGACGCAGCGGAGCCGATGGCCGCACAGTCCCCTCCGCCTGCCGCAACTTCCTCTGCCGCGCCGGCGGTGCTGTACACACTTTTTACAGGCACGTTGGGAAAATTGGCAGACAGATATTTCCTGCATTGACCGAGGGGCTGGGGATGGGACAGGATGCATTTTATGTCCGGCAGCCCCGTGCCCTTCCTGACGAGGATATTTGCTTTTACGGCAATCACCAGCTCTGCTTTAATCATAAGGTCCACATCAAAGGCCAATGTGTCGAGGGTGGCATTGACGGCTCCCTCCAGGGAATTCTCTATGGGTACGATGCCTTCGTCCAGTTCCCCGTTTTGCACTGCCTGGAGGATATCGGGAAAGGCGCTGTATTCACAGACAGCATATCCGCTTTTGTTATCCTTTATATACTCCTCAAGGGCTTCGTGGGAAAAAGTGCCCCTGGGCCCGAGAAATCCTATTTTCGTCATATGCTCTCCACATCTCAGCCTGGATTGGTCTAAAGTTAATATATATAATAACACTATTTATGGTTTTTTCCAACCCCGCATTCGTCAATCTTTCGGTATCTTCACAGCAGAAAGGAGACCGCCTCATGTTAACCCCGGAGGCAGTCCCCTTTTGCATCTATAAACCGTTTACTGCTTATTTACATTTTGAAATACCGCCGTTCCGTCCCACACGTTGAGTCCGAATTTCCCGTTTGCATAGGCGGAATCGGTCACGCTGATGCACGGCGTGTCGCTGTTGTTGAAGAATACCTGGAGATTTGCGCCGGAGGCTGTCACCTTTAAATGGTATACCGTATTTACGTTTATCGGCACTGCGTATGTACCGAGTACCGAATAGGGGAATTTGAACAGCTTGACGGTACCGTCGTTTTCCGTGGAGATATTGGCCGCATAGCACCGGGAAGCATCGGCATTGGATCTGAACACCAAAGCTGCCGCCGTCGGATTATTGGTTGTCAGCTTAATGTCACCCTCATAGGTGAAATTTGTACCCGTATCCGATGCCAGGGTGAAGATGTCGCCGCTGCCCGATCCCTGCTTTCCTCCTGTTCCATCCTTCCAGTTCCCGCTTAAGGGACTCCAGCCGGACAAATTGGTCGCAAAGTCGGGAGGTGCCGCCTGGTATGCCAGCAGGTTGTCCACCTGGGCCGTCGAAGCGTAACCGAACATGCCGAACTTACCGCTGCTATAGGTGAAATCGGTAATTTCAAAGGCCTTGACCCCGTCCAGATAGCACTTGATATTGGAGCCCGACGCCTCTACCTTCAAGGTGTAAGTCCTGTTTCTCTTTACTTTTACCGGCATCGACGCCAGTACCGTATAGGGACGCTTGCACAGTTTGAGCAAATTGTCCTGCACGTCAAGGATCAGGTCATATCCTGAGGAACCTGCACCATCGTTCCTGAAGGTCAGGCCCACGGCATTTCCGTTGATTATCCTGACATCGGCGCTCAGGTTCACATCGGCTGCCGTTGTTCCGTAAGTACTCCAGGCGTCACCGGAGGTCACCACCTGTGCGCAGTTTCCGGTGTTTGTCCAGGTTCCGCCGGCTGCTGTCCAGCCCGCCAGGCCTCCGCTATTGAAATCGGCATTTGCATACAGGTCGGGAATGGTCACATTTACAACGATATTCTTACCGGCCGTCCCCACATCCTGGGTGACCCACACCCATTTATAGCCTCCGCTGTCCTGGGTGGTATAGGATACCGGTGAGCCGTTTGCCGTCACCGAAGACACCGATGCCGTGGACTTGAATGGCCCGAATCTGAGCTGTACACCGGGTATGCTGTTTGCAGCGGATATGTTCATGCCTGCCTGCAAAGGACTTAACGAATAGTCATATGTCACCTCGGTTTTTGCGTTGGCCGAACCGTTTTTGTATACCACCGGCCACCGGTTGACCTTCGCCCCCTTCCAGTTCTCGGGGATCCTGGGCATGACCACGAGATTGCCGCTACCGCTCAGGGCATCGTCAATCCCTGCCATGAGCCTCACATTTTTCATGGTGATGATATACTCCACAAGGTTCATGTCTTCCACTTCTCCGCCATTCCCCACGTCGGCTCCGGTGATGCCGTCGTCATCCTTGTCAACCTCTCTGACAAGCACCCAGGGTGAGGTTTCCTGCACGCCTTCGTTGTCATTGGCAAAGTTCAGGTCGGTACTGTTATAGATAATATGGTTCATGTTCTTCTGGACCATGTCCATCCTGTCTCCCATCAGCATGGCGCTCACAGGCCAGCCGCCCCGCTCGGACAATACCCCGTAGTCCGTTCCGAAGCCCCGGTTGTGGCCGTATGCCTTCCAATCGCTCCAGAAGTTGGACGAATGGTAATCCAGCATGGTATTGACCGCCGTCCTCCAGTCGGGTATGGCATTTCCCTTCATGCCGTAGAACAGTTCCTCCTGATTTCCCACTCCGAACCATCCCGCGTGGCACTCGCTTACATTTCCTCCCGACGTACTCAAGCCATACCTGAAGGTGTTTGCCGGAATGGTTTTCCCCAGCCAGCTCACATCGGCGGTGGTCTTCAGATAGGTATTGATGTTGTTGAAAAGGGTGGCCGCATGGCTGTTCCAGTTTGCGGCGTCACTGGCATGCCCGGTCCTGGATGCGGCTTCCGCACCTGCCAGCAGCGCAAAGTATGCGATGGAGTTGTTATAGATTCCATAGCCGTTGGAGGTGGTCTCCCAGTTATTCCCCATCACCATATGGTAAGGATTGGTGTCGATCTGGCCGCTGTAATAGTCCAGTCCCGCTTTCAGCTTCGGCCAGGTATCGGCGGTATAAGCACCGGTATAGTTGTCCGTTTTCATCAAATAGGCCATGGTGGCAAATATCAGGCCTGCGGCGCCGTTGTCCGAATTGTAGTAATCCGCCACATTGGCGTAATAGTTGGAGGCCTGTTTGGCCAGGTCGTAATATCCCCACTTTGCAAGCTCAAGCACAGTAGGCCCTGCATCGGCAACCCAGTAACCACCGTAGAATATCCCCCGCGGGAAGGAAGCGTCGATGAAGCCCGTCCCTTTGTCCACGAAATAATCGTTGTTCCAGTACATGGTGGTGTTGACCAGCTTTGTCCAGTTCTGTGCCATCTCATCCCCTTTGAACACTACGCGCAGGTCACTGTCTGCAGTACTGCCGGGAGTGACCTCGATAAGCGCCGCAAAGTCAAGGGTGGCTCCGGTGGCCATCTGTATCTTTGCTACATTTCCCGTGGCCGCAACCTGGCTGGTAACATCCAGGTCATATATCCTTTCCCTGTTGGCCCCTCTGGCAATCTCGCTGGAACCGTCGTTTTTCATATCGATATAGTTGGTTCCCGAGCCTCCCATAATTCCTGCCAGCAGGTAATATTTCTTGCCGGGTACCACCGTCTGGTTCCATCGTAAATAGAGGGTCCCGCTGTTCTTCAGTGTGGATATGTCTCCCCCCACCGTGAAATCTGTTACAGAACCCAGAAATTCACTGCTGAAGCCGTCATAATATCCCGTCTGCCACAGAACGCCGGAGGTGTCCCACAGGATATGCTTCGCCCGCTCCCTCCAGGTGGAGGTAGCCCCAAGCTCCACCCAGTAAACATTGGGACCCCATCCGTCTCCGGGATCTGCGTCCTCAAACCTCAAATCCACGTAGCCGTCGGACCACAGGGCGCTGTTGCCCAGAGTGATTTCTCTTGCGGTATAATTCCCTTCGCCGCTGTTCCCTGTATTGAGCATTACGGTACCATCGACACTCAGCTTAACCTCTCCCTTGGTTACCATCGAAAGATACAGGGGGGCAGGGGTACCCACACTGACGGGAATATGGTACGTAAAATAGCCGGTCCCGTCGGCGTACCTTTTGGTCATACGGTGTTGATACACCGTGTCGGTGGCTGCAACAGAGCCGTTTTGGGAGGATAAATACTGTTCCGGCAAATACCCTTCCGTGGAACCGCAATTGATCCTTACCTGTCCCGTATGGGGTGGGTCCGCAAACTGGGCCTTGCTTGTGGCGGTAAAACCGAACATGGTAACGAGCATGGCCAGGGTGCACACAAATGCTGTCAGCTTTTTTGAACTTTTCGTCATACTAAAACCTCCTCTTTTAACTTATTTATTTACGTTCTGGAATAGCGCCGTTCCCTGCCATGCCTGGATGCCAAATTGGCCGCTTGTATAGGAAGAGTCGACTGCATCAATACATGGCGTTGAGCTGTTATTAAAGTATACTTTTATATTTGCTCCGGAGGCCACAACTTTCAAATTATAGACGGTATTCACACTGATGGGTGTACTGTACGGTGTTCCGACCACCTGATAGGGCAGTTTAAAAAGCTTCACCGTACCTCCGTTTTCAGTTGACAGGTTTACAATGTAACACTGGGATGCATTGCTGTTGGACCTGAATACCAGTGCCCCTGCGGACGGATTGTCGGTCGTCACCTTTATATCTCCTGAATAAGTAACGTCCGTCCCTGTGTCGGAAGCCAGCAGGAAAGCATCTCCTCCACCAATCCCCTGCTTTCCGCCCGGCACATCGCTCCAGCCCCCGTTTACGGCAGTCCAGCCGCTAAGATTACTATTGAAGCCGGCAGTTCCGGTTCCCCTGTTCACATTCTGGAATACCGATGTTCCCTGCCATGCCAGCAAACCGAACCGTCCGCCGGAATAGGTTGAATCGTTGACATCAATGACCGGGCTTGTCCCATTGTTGAAATACACTTTTATATTGCTGCCTGAGGCAGCAACCTTCAGATGATACACCGTGTTGACAGCCACGCCGCCCGGTACACCGTATGTGCTTCCCAGTTGTGCATATGGGAGCTTGAAGAGCTTTACCTGGCCTCCATTCTCAGTGGACACATTCACCACGTATCCCTGGGTGGCATTGCTGTTGGACCTGAATATCAATGACCCTGCCGAGGGGTTATTGGTGCTCAATCGGATATCTCCTTCATAGGTAAAGTCCGTTCCTGTATCGGTTGAAAGCAGAAATGCATCTCCTCCGCCAATTCCCTGCTTTCCTCCGGGTATGTCGCTCCAGGTTCCGTTTAAAGCAGTCCACCCGCTAAGGTTGGTAACAAAGGTTGACGTCCCTCCACCGCCGGAGCATTTGCCCGTGCCGATGGCAGTGGTGGTGTTGTTGCCGGACGTGACATAGGCATATACCAGATAGGGCATTACCTTTGAACCTGCCGCAATGGTGAAATCCTGTGAAACCGTCGCCCCGGCATTGACCGGAATACTCATGGAGGAGGTTCCCAGGCTGACACCGCTTGCCGACAGGGTCACATTGGCAGCAGTATTGCCTGTGCCCCGGTTTGTCACCGACAGGGTGCCTGTACCGCCGCCGCTACCGACGGTGGCTGGTACGGACACAGATACATCCACATAAGTGGCAAAATCCACATTCCAGGTATACTTGCTGCTGGCCAGTGTCTGCAGGCTCTTTGTGATGGTCTTTCCGCCGTAGGTAACGGATACGGTTCCCGACCTCTGCAGAGGGAGTGTCGTAATTGCAAGGCTTCCCGCTGCACCTGTCGAAAAGCTGTATGTCTCGGGAAGATTTACTGCGACCGCTGCGTTTACAGCAGTTCCATTGCTTTTTGTTGCGATATTTAAAGTAAAGTTGCCCTCGAGTTTGCTGACACCGCTTACATATCCATGGCTGTGGGGCAAGTAGTCTTCATTGAACTGGAAACCGCCGTTGGCATCCAGAATGCCCTTGGGCGCATCGGGAGCATAAGAAATGGGGTGTTCTCCGAACTGATTTCCAAATACAAAACCGTTTATCCCGCTGCCCGCCGGAGGAGCGGCTATACTCCCGTATCCCGGAAAGGACCTGTTGCCGATTCCTTTGAGGAAGGTCATGGCCGTCCACGCTTTTTCAGCGGAAGCTGTGGGGATTCCGGGATTTAATCCTGCCATAAACTCAACATTCTGATTTGCCAGCTCCTGGTAGGACCTGTCATTGAGGAACTCTCCGATTTCCATCTGGTTCTTTGCGATCTGTCCATACAGGGCGTTGGCGCCGTGAAGGATGTTCATGAAGAACTTGACTCCTCCATAAGTGGTGTCTTTATAGGCCGCGACCGGGTATATCTTAAATGGGCTTAAAGCGGCGGTATTCTTCACATAGTTGTCTCCATAGGTCTTTATGACGTTGTACCACTTGGCAGCCTTTGGATCGTCCGGGAATAAATTGAGCAAATCGATAAAGCCTTTAAGGTTCGTGGGCTCCACATTGCCCATATGCCATCGGTGGCTTTGCCCCCACTCCGTAAGGAAGGCGGTGTCATCCCCTTCAAACTCGTAGAAGTTGCCGAAGGCTCCGTCAACCGGGTGGTTGTAGTCTGTAAACTGTCTCTCTGCGGCTGAATCGGCAAATTCAATGGCTTTATTTTTGTATGCCGTGTTGCCGGTAGCCTGATAAAGCAGGGTGCATGCCCAGGTAAAGGTCAGCTTCTCCTTGGTCCGCAGCGTTGTGGGCAGCGTCCAGGAGGAACCCTTGTTATAGTAAAGTCTCGCCAGGGAATTCACATAGGCCGTCTGCCCGCCATCCGGGCCAGCAAAGTCGGAAGCGAGCTGGTACGGCCTGTAGGTGGCATTGTTGTACGCCAGCACCGCCGCATTCAAGTATGTATTTGCCTTCCCGGCATCGTAATTCTTTATCATGTTATAGGCCTTTACCAGTGCGGTTATGGCATAGGCAGTGTCATGCCAGTTGTAGTAGTCGCTGGTGCCGTATTCGGTTTTATGGGCTTTATCATGGTTGAACCTTCCGTTTAACAGCGGATCGGGGGAAGTTTCCTGGCTATATACGATATAGTCCGCTCCCCGCATCACGGCATCCTTTAACCTGGTCTGATTTGCCGGGCTCAGCTTGCCGAAAATATTTTCATAGATGTCCACAAGGCCATGGACGGTTATGGCGTGGGAGGATACCTCCCGGATCTCGCTGCCGCAATCCCTCCATCCGGGTACTCCCGGAAGGATTCTTGCATCCAGCTGGTCCAGGGCGACGGTTACCAGTCCGTTGTCCGTGAAAACGGCATTTCCGACCTGGAACACCGACGACACCAGATTGCCGCCTGCATCGTTAACCTGAGCGTAGTAGGAACCCGCGGTCTTCAAGCCGGAAAAATCCAGTGTCCACCAGTAGGATCCCCATTTGCTCCCCCAATAGGAAACCGTTCCCGTATAGGCAGTGCTTCCATCGGATTTGCTGACGATATTGAAGGTCTTACCCGTGGGATTCACCGGGGGAGATGCCATCGCACTCCTCAGGTACACTTTTTTCACATCCTCCGGATGATAACCTATCTGGGCCTCCAGCATGCTTACCGTATCTCCCATGGACAGAGCATCCACCCCCTGGAAGTTGTCCGCATTGATATGCCCCCATCCGCCGGACGAATTGTCCACGATTTTGATATAGCACTGTACCCCGTTGTATGCCCGGACATCCCAATATTCTTTTACCATAGCTTCGCTGCTGGAACCGGTGGACTTCAGCAATTCGACTCCGTCGGAGTTCCTCACAAGGGCCACATACACATTGCTGATATTGCCGCCTCCGCCAATCAGGAAGGTTATAAACGGAGAACCGACCGTGAATGCATCCGATTTGATTACCCCTGTTCCGGCATCATCAAAGGCACCTCCGCCGATTTCACAGGTGCCGATAAAGTAACTGCCTTCTTTGTTGAAATTCACACGGGTGGAATTGGTAGGTTGGGTGGGCAGATTGCCGGATAGGACCGTCCAGCCCGTAAGGTTTCCTGTCTCAAAATTCCCGTTGGTAATCGTTGTGGCCGCGAAAACGGCGGGTGCTGCCGAAAATAATGAAGCTACCATTGCAATGATGCATAGAATAGCCTTCATCCTCATTTGTACATGAATACTTGCCATACGTTTTCCCCCTTTCTGTTCTTATCTGGATTTGCATCTCTACAGATACTCGCACCGGCCTCCTTTCCTTTGATGATTTATCATCCTCTTCAAGGATGGAACCTCCTTACCCCTGTGTTGCCCCGTTCAAATCAGGGGACCGGATATCCCATCGTTGTAGTTAATGCCATCGCATTTTGAGAAGTATCTACCCTTGAAAATTGTACCAGTACGGGAATATCGCTTTCCACCACAAGGGAATAGGGCACTCCTTTGGGAATCCCCGCACCGGTTTTATCCTTTATTTTATCCAGGCGGATGTGATTGGACCGCCTGGCTTTGCATTCGGAACAAATATTTCTCATGGGCTCCCTGTCGTAGAAATATACGGTTATTTCCAGGTGGGCGTCCGAATCCCCTGCGTTCAGCACGCACAGGCCGTCATGGCTTTCCGCCTCTCCCGCGCTTACCGGCTGGATATAGCCGTCTGCAATGGCCCAAATCTTATGTCCAATGGATCGCGGCATGCAAAAACTCCCCTTCCTATTTTTCATTCCCTCTCAAATTTCCCAGGGTCCCGCCCGGATGCCACTTGACATACTGCTGGGGGGAGATTTCCTTTATGCACTGCAATAGAAGGCTCAACCCCTGCAGTACGAATATTTCCGCCGTAATTGAGGCTCTCGGAGCCCTGTTCAAAGGGTCTCCCTCCCGGCTTACGCCCGCATAAAGATAGGCATCGCTGTTTTTCGCCAGCCAGGATTCCGGGTTTCCGCACACCCCGATAATCCTGGCACCGTTGGCTTTAAGCGTACTGACCGTAGCTTTGAGCTCTGCCGTCTCCCCGCTGTTGGAGATGGCGATGACTACATCTCCCGGCTTTACCTGCCCGGAGGAGCCGTGAACGGCTTCCGTTCCATGCAGCTCATAGGTGGGTGTACCGGTGGAAGACAGGAGGGAAGCGATATATCCCGCCACATGCCCCGGCTTTCCAATTCCTGTAATGTGTATCCGGTTTCCGTTCCGCTCCGCTTCTAAAATAAGTTCTACCGCTGCCTTGAAAAAAT
>JAFADI010000005.1 GCA_023424965.1 Bacillota bacterium | reverse complement strand
TAAAATACTACAGTGACAAAACGGCAAATCTTTTTAAAAGCCTGGGCATCAAGAGGGGTGACCCGGTAATGCTCATCCTCAAAAGGCGGTATGAGTTCTGGTTCTGCATCCTTGCCCTCCACAAGCTGGGGGCCGTCGGAATACCCGCCACCCACCTGCTCACCCCTAAGGATATCGCTTACCGGTGCAACGCGGCAGACATAAAAATGATTGTAAGCGTCAATGAAAGCGAAGTTCTGGCGCATGTAGACCAGGCCCAGGAGAAATCCCCCTCCCTGAAAACCAAAGCGGTCATCTGTGGCAGCAGGGAAGGCTGGGTGGATTTCAGCAGCGCGCTGGAAGCCTCTCCGGAGGATTTTCCGAGGCCGACGGGAGATGAATCCTCCCGGAACAGCGACATCATGCTGCTCTACTTTACTTCCGGCACCACGGGCATGCCCAAAATGGTCCAGCATAACTTCACCTATCCCCTGGGACACATCCTTACGGCCAAATACTGGCAGCAGGTGGAAAAGGACGGCCTGCACCTGACGGTGGCGGACACCGGCTGGGCAAAAGCCGCCTGGGGCAAAATATACGGCCAGTGGCTCTGTGAATGCGCCGTATTCGTATACGACTACGACAAATTCGTTCCCAGGGAGCTGCTGGAGGTGGTGCTGAAGCACGGCGTCACAAGCTTCTGCGCTCCTCCCACCATCTACAGGTTCTTTATAAAGGAAGACATCTCAAAATACGATTTCAGCAAGCTCAAGCACTGCTCCATTGCCGGAGAGCCTTTGAATCCGGAGGTGTACAACCAGTTTCTGAAGGCCACGGGACTCAAGCTGATGGAGGGCTACGGCCAGACGGAGCTCACCGTTACCCTTGCCACCTTCCCCTGGATGGAGCCCAAGCCCGGTTCCATGGGCAAGCCCGCTCCAGGCTATGACATCGATCTGGTGGACGAATACGGCAACTCCTGTGATGTGGGAGAAGAGGGGCAAATCGTGGTCCGTACGGGGAAAAGAAAGCCCTTCGGCATGTTTGACGGCTATTACCGCGACAGTGAGCTGACCAACAGCGTTTGGCACGATGATGTTTACTATACAGGGGACATGGCCTGGCGTGATGAGGACGGCTATTTCTGGTTTGTGGGAAGAGCCGACGACGTTATCAAAAGTTCCGGCTACAGGATCGGTCCCTTTGAGGTGGAAAGCGCCCTGCTGGAGCATCCCGCCGTTCTTGAATGTGCCATCACGGCCATTCCCGACCCAGACAGGGGCCAGATTGTAAAGGCTACCATCGTGCTTGCCAAAAGCTATACTCCCGGCGACAGCCTTGCAAAAGAACTCCAGGAACACGTGAAGAAGGTGACGGCCCCTTACAAATATCCCAGAATCATCGAATTTGTCAAAGAGCTGCCGAAAACCATCAGCGGCAAGATCCGCAGGGTGGAAATCAGGGAAAACGATACCGAGAAGAATTAATGCATAGAAAAACAGAAGGATGGGGTCACAATCCCATCCTTTTTATTTGCCTATTTCTTATTCATTATATCCTTGCTTATGCCAATGAGATAGTCCAGAGAACCGATGACCTTTTCTCTTTCCTCCTCCGACAGAACGGAGAACCTTTGCATCATTTCCTCATAGATCCTGTTCATGACGCTTTCGATGTACTCCTTGCCTTCCCCTGTCAGCTCCACATTGATGATTCTCCTGTCCTGGGCGGAGGAATTTCTTTTTACCCAGCCTTTGATGGAAAGGCTGTCGATGATCTGCGTCATATTGGGCTTGGCAATGTCCATTTTCTCCCCGATGCGGGAAATGGGCATGGGGCCGTGAATTTTCAGGATGTGAAGCACTCCGATATGAACCTTCGGGGTTACGCTGTCCACGCTGTTGATCATCTCCGCCATAAGGCCGCCCAGGATTTTTGTAAAAGAAAACAGGTTGTTCAGGAGCTTATCCCCTATTTCCATTTTCATCTGCACACCTCTAATCGATCACATGTACTTTTTCCCCGTCATTCAGGAAAATCTGACCCTCGGTAATGATACGGTCTTCCTTTGCCAGGTTCGTGAGGACCTCTGTCAGGCGGTCGTTGGAAAGCCCCAGGGTCACCGCCTCTTTCTTAATGGTGTCTCCGTTGACCACCATATAAATGTAAGGCACACCGTTTTCAACCTTGATGGCTTCATTGGGTACCGCAAGCACGTTTTCCTTCTTTTCCTCCGGCAGGATCACCCTTGCGAACATGCCGGACTTCAACTCGCCTTTGGCATTGTCGATTTCGATTTTGGCTATGTAGTTCTGCGTTTTGCTGTCCGCCGCCGGGCTGATGGAGCCCATAACCCCTTCCACTTCCTTATCTCCCAGGGCGCTGACCTTCAGGGATACCTTCTGTCCTTTTTTAACCTTTCCTATCATTTTATCCGGCAAATTCACTTCCGCAATCATCGTCCTGTCGTTGATAACAGTAACAGCAGGGGATGCGCTGGATGCGATTTCTCCTACATCCACATTGCATATCGACACCACGCCTGTGATGGGAGAGGTGACAATGGTGTTCTGCAGCTGGGTGGACGCGGCACGGACTCCGGCCGCGGCGGGGCTCATTTTTGAAGATGCCCCTCCGTAAACAAGGTTATAGTTGTCTTTGGCAAAATTAAATGCAATCGCCGCATTGTCCAGCCTTTGCTTGGAATCATCCAGCGCCTGCTTTGAAATGGCTCCCGTCTCATAGAGCTGCTGGTTCTTATCATAGCTTTCCTTTGCACTGTTGTACGCAACCTGTGCATTCTGCAGGGCCTGATCGGCGCTTGTGCGGCTGGTGTCCAGGTTTGCCTGCTGTTGTTCCAGCTGGGCCTGCAGATCACCGGCGTCAAGGGTAAATAACACCTGCCCCGCTTCAATGCTGCTGCCCACGTCGGCTTTCACGGTGGCAACCTTCCCCGCCAGCTTGGGGGCGATTGCCACCTCCTGCACAGGCTTCAGCTTGCTGGAATACTCAACCTCCGTCACGATGGTTTCAACCCCTACCGGCACCGCTCTGACATTCTTTGGTTCCACCGCCTCCTGCGGAGGCTTTTTACCGCCGCAGCCCGCAAACGCAGCCAGTGCAAATGCCACCAGGACCATAAAAATTGTGATTCTATATACAGGTGAATTTTTAAGCCTCATAGCTTTCAACCTCCCCAACGTTTATCCTATTTTTATTTCTTTTCTTTGAAACCCGGTTTTTGAAATCGTCGATCAGCGTATAAACCACCGGGAGAAGGATGGGAGACAAAATGGTGGAGGTAATCATTCCCCCGATGACAATAATGGCCATCCCGCTCCGCATTTCGCTTCCAGAGCCTGTTGCCAGGGCGGAAGGCAGCATGCCTACAATCATGGTGGCAGAGGTCATGATAATCGGCCTCAGCCTGGTAGTCCCGGCTTCCACCAGGGCTTCCTTCAGAGGCATCCCCCGCTTCATCAGCGTATTGGTGTAGTCGATGAGCAGCGTTCCGTTTTTGGAAGCCAAACCATCCAGAAGGATCAGCCCGATCATCGACATGACGTTCAAGGACTGTCCCGAAAGGGCCAAAAGCCCGAAAGCTCCGATGATCGCGCAGGGCAGTGAAAGCATTCTTATAAACGGCGTAAGGAAGGATTCATACAAAACGATGAGGATCATGTAAACCAGCACTACCGAAGCCGCCAGGGCTTTCACAAGGGCACTGAAGCTGTCGGCCATATTCTCCTGGCTGCCGCCGAACTTGACACTGTAACCGTAGGGCAGGGTTATTCCCTTCAGACCTTCCTGGATGTCGGTGTTGACCTTCCCGAGGAGGGCGCCCTGCAGGTTGGCAGATACCGTGACGGTGTCCTGCCTGTCTTCCCTGGTTATGCTCAGCTGGCTGTCGCCTACTGTGATGGATGCCACCTGGTTCAAGGCGATTTGCTGCCCCGAAGTGTTTAATATTTTTACTGAGCCCAGGTCTTCCGGCTTCTTTACCTGGTCCTTCATAAACCGGACGACCATGTCATAATCATTCCCGTTCTCCCTGAAGACGCCTGAATTTGTTCCCTGCAAGCCCGTCCTGAGGACCGAGGCGATGTCGGAAGTGCTCACACCGTATTGCGTGCAGGCCAGCCGGTCGATGTTGATCCTGATCTCGCTTTCACTGGTCCGCAGGGAATTTGTAACGTCCACCACTCCCTGCACCGATTTTATGATTTCTTCCACCTTGAAGGATATTTCCCTCAATACGGAGGTGTCATCTCCTTTTATGGTAACCTGTATGGGCTTTCCGCTTCCTCCTCCCCCCTGGGATTCGGACACGATCAATTGGACTCCCGGCAGGGTTTTGCCCCATTTGCGGATATCTGCCGCCACCTGGCTCTGGGTCCGCTTTCTCTTGTCCTTGTCAACAAGCTTCAATATGATGCTTGCAGTGGATTTGTCGGAGTTGTTTCCCACCATGGAGAAATAGTCCCCGGTTTCCTTCAAACCCTTCAAATAGTCTTCCACCAGTGCCACCTTCTGTTCCGTTTGCTTCAAGCTGGAACCGGGAGTGAGGCTCATGTCCATCATGAGGAAGCCCTGGTCCGATACCGGCATAAATTCCGTATGGATAAAACCCAGAGGCAGCAGTGCAATGCTGAGGATAATTGCTGCCAGGATGACTCCCACCAGCTTCCAGCGGTGGTCCAGCGACCACAGCAATATGCTTTTGTATATCTCCGTCGCCCGGCTGAAGGCCTTCGCCGTTCTTCCCTGCTTTTTGGGTTCCTCCGGTTCACGGACTGCAACCATTCCTTTTAGTTTGGACAGTCTGGAGGAAAGCATGGGAGTCACCGTAAAAGAAACCAGAAGGGAAAACAGGGATGCGAACACCACCGTAAGCCCAAACTCCTTGAAGAACTGGCCTACCATCCCCGACATGAACGCCACCGGTGCGAAAACCACCACATCGCAGAGAGTAATGGCGATGGCCGCCATGCCGATTTCACTTCTGCCCTTGATGGCAGCGCTTATGGGGCCTTCTCCCAGGGACCGGTGCCTCTGGATATTTTCAAGCACCACGATGGAGTCGTCCACCAGAATACCGATGCAAAGGGATAAACCCATCAGGGTCATAATATTCAGTGTAAATCCGAACTGCTTCATCATAAAGAAGGTGGAGATCAGTGAAGTCGGAATGGCAACCAGTACGATCAGTGAAGACTGCCAGTTCCTTAGAAAAAGGAAGAGCACAATGGCAGTGGTTACGATTCCCTCTCCCACACTCCGCATAACTTCATTGAGAGAGGAATTGATAAAGATGGTGGTGTCATTGGCCACCGTCAGCTCGATTCCTCCGGGAAGCTGCTTTTCAATTTTCTCCAGTTCCTTCTTGACTCCTTTGACAGCCTCCACCACATTGGCGTCACTCTGCTTCTGAACGCTGATGCCAATGGCGTTTTTCCCGTTCATTTTCAGAATGGATTCGCTGTCCGGATACCCCAGTTCAAGCCGGGCGATATCCCCCAGCCGGACGGTTCCTCCGGAAGCGGTGGGTATGAGCACACTTTTAATATCGTTGAGGTTTTTGAACTCACCGATCATCTTTACGGTCATGTCGCTCTTTTCCTGCTTCATCTGTCCTGCGGGCATGTTTGCATTTTCGGCCCTGAGTCTGGCCGTGATGGTGTTCACATTGATCCCGTAATACTCCACCGCCGTTTTGTCGAGGCTTATGTTGAGCTGCTTTTCATTTGCCCCCATCAGGCTTACCTGGCCTATCCCAGGTAATTTTTCCAGGCCCTGCTTGATTTTGTCCGCCTGGTTATACAACTGGTCATAGGGAATATCTCCCGTGATGGCCAGTGTCATTACCGCCATGGCATTAATGTCCACCTTGTACAGCACCGGCGCGCTGGCGTCCTTCGGAAGCCGGCTCTGTGCCGATTCCACCGCTTTCTGGACATCGATGAAGGCAGTGTTCATATTCGTCTCCATGGTGAAGGTGATAATGGTGGTGCCCACGCCTTCACGGGCCGTTGACCTCAAGGTATCAATGCCGCTGATGCCGGAAACGGCATCCTCAATGGGCCTGACCACTTCCTTTTTTATTTCTTCGGCACCGGCGCCGCTGTACACCGTCGTCACGGTGATAACCGGCACATTGATGGATGGAAGCAGGTCGGCCCCCATACTGGTATACCCGAGTATTCCAAGGCCGATAAGCAGTACGACGAAAACAATGACCGCCGACGGCCTTTTAACCGATATTTCAGTAATGCTCACTCATGTGTCCCCCCTCTGTATTGTACACGTTAAAATGCGCTGTAATATTATGAAATATAATAGTTATATTTTATAACTATTATATTTCATAATATTATATATTACAAGTAATACCAAATTATTTTGTAAATGTTTGCAGGGCTAA
>JAFADI010000211.1 GCA_023424965.1 Bacillota bacterium | reverse complement strand
TTCTCCACGTCGGTCAGCCACTTGGTGGCGAACTTGTATGGCTTGTAGCTGTCGATGTATTCAATGGCTTCCTCAACACCCCCGGCTATGAAGTAAAGTTTCCTGCTTTCGTCCTTCGCAAACCGCTCGGTGATGATTTGCTCGAACTGCTCCAGCAGTTTGTCATAAAAGCCGTTGGCATTCAGTATGACAATGGGCTTGTCATGGTACCTCAGCTGCTTCAGGGTTATGATTTCAAGCAGCTCCTCCAGCGTTCCGAAGCCCCCGGGCAGTGCCACAAAAGCATCGGACCTCGCGTCCATCGTTGCCTTTCTTTCTCTCATACCCGTGGTGACAACCAGTTCGTCACAGTACTCATAAACGATACCCTTTACATTCAGCGCTTCGGGAATGATCCCAATGACTTTTCCTTTATGCTCGTGAACGGCTCTTGCCGTCTCTCCCATGAGTCCCGTCATCCCACCTCCAAAAAGGAGGGAGTCTCCTCTTAGGGCTATTTCCCTGCCCAGCTTTCTTGCGGCCTCAAAATACACCTTATCCAGGGCGCAGCTGGAAGAACTGTATACACATATGACTTTATCCATTTGGCCTCCAGTACTTCGAATATTTCTATGATTCATTGCGTTTAATACACCTGTCGGTTAAACCTATTTTAATATTATTATCCTAAAGAAACAACAAAATTATAGAATTATCGCCCAATGTCCCTTTTGAAAATAGTTGGAACTTTCTCCACGGATTTAACATAATATATGACTAGGATAAAATGGTAGGATCAGCAATATGGCTAGAAATATTAACAGGTACAAAGCCCTTGAAAATATTGCAAACGGAATTCAAGCAGCAAATAAAATAAAGTCGATACGCCAACCGGAAGGCGAAGACGGCACCAGATCAGGCCCAAATAAGCCCGACATATCCATGCTCAGTCAAATACTGGAGTCTATCGCCGAATATTCTCCCAAATCATACAGGGGCCCTCTGGGAGAAACCAACAGCAAGTGCTGTCATTACTGTGATACATATAGAAGCTTCAAGCAGCATATCCTGGCCGGACAAACAAGGGGGAGCAATAAAGACAGGTATGTAAAATCACTGAACATACTGGAGCCCATCCTGGACGAAAAGAAGAAGGTAATGATCTCCAAAATAATGAAAATATATGACTTGTTCAATTGAAGGTTATTATGTGGAAAATGCACTTTTTAAGGTGCATTTTAAATTCTTGATAAAATATTTTCAAATTTTTATGTCAATCGTTCTCCCTGTGTCAGGCAGGGCAATCCTCTGTCCCGCCACCTGGTCCATACCCTTTTTGAGGGTGTCCACCTCCTGCTGCTGGCTTGCCATCGCTTTCTTCATGGCATAAATATTGATAATATCCTTCAGAACATCGGTACCTGTAACAGAAAAGCCCATAGGACGCACCTCCGCTTTTGTCATACGGGATTTATTCTATGTCGGCCTTCCCAATTCCTTCTTTTTATGCCTGTAAAATAAAAATAAACACCGGGACTTATGCTCGTTTATGGATAATTGGGCACAAAAAAACATGGAGTATGACCCCCATGCCCAAAAATAGGAGAAATGCTAATGTTCATGATTATAATACCAAAATATTCTAATAAAATATATAGTCTCCAGGAACTCATTTATTTCAGGACCTTGCGCCCATCAATATAGGTCCCAGGCCCTACACTACAATGCTATGAAGCTTTTCGGTCCACATAGTATCGGGGTACATAATCCCCCTTCTTGGTCTTGACAAAGGGCTGCTTCTCTTCCGGAAGACCCCAGAGACCTTTTTTGTTGTTTATTGCCTCCTCCTGCAAGCCTTCAAAATATTTCTTATGGGTTGTATTGGGTGACACCGTTTCCACCCTGGCATAGCCTTCACTCACAAGCGCCGCATTCAAAAAAGTCCCATCCTCCAGGATGACGAAAGCAAGCAGGCGTTCATACCTGTCCTTGAGTCCCTTGTCAAACACAAGCCTGACCTGCCGGTTCAGAACTTTATCCCCGGTGTACCTGGAAGCTTCCTTGGCATAGGGCTGGACAGGCGTACCGGGTTTTACACTCTCCGGTGTATCCACGTCCAGAAGCCTGACCTTGTATTCCTTTCCCCGGTAGCTTATCTCCAGGGTGTCTCCGTCGGTTACTTTAGAAACCTTTGCCTGGATAAAGCCGTTGGGGTACATTCCCTCTCTGCTGGCTTCCGCAATTTGCTGCGGGATTTCCGTCGCAACGGCCGGGGTACTTACCGGTACGGCACCGGGAACTGTAAAATTGTTGAATAAATAGCCTGCCGATACAATCAAGGCAGCCAGGATGGATAAAACCGTTTTCTTTTTCATGATGACCTCTTATTTTAATTTAGTACAGTATTGGGGAAAAGTCAATAAAGTCCCTATAGGCATATACAAACTACCATATTCCCTTGAAATGAGCCACATTCTCCCGGGTCACCAGCTTCACGGGCGTTTTCACCCATTTCTCCACCTTCTCGCCATTCATCAGTTTCACCGCCACCTGGACCGCCGTAATCCCCTCCCAGTCCGGAGGCTGAGATACGGTACTGTAGATTTCACCCTTCTTTACTGCCTCGTATCCATCGATGTTGCCACTGATGGAAGCCACAGGGAATTCCCCCGCCCTCCCGGCCTCCTTGATGGCTTCAATGGCGCCGATGGCGATGTTGTCATCCTGCGTATGAAGGGCATCAATTTTCTTATACCTCGAAAGAAACTCCTTCATGGCACTTTTTGCCTTGTCCTTCTCCCATCCCGTATACTGGCGTCCGATGATTTTAATGTTCGGATAGTCTCTGAGTGCCTGTTCAAACCCTGATGCCCTGTGAATCGAGGCAAAATTTCCCTCGGCTCCTTCTAACACCACCACATTCCCTCCCCTGTCCCCCAGCAGCTTGATGATGGATTCTGCCGCAAGCGTCGCTTCCTCTTCCATACTTGCACCGACAAAGGCATCGATCAAAGGGTCGGCCTCGGGCTCATTCTGCACGTTCACATCAATCAGGGGGATTCCAGCTTCCTTCACTTTGCGGAAGGCAGGGATGATGGCCTTGGAATCGGCCGGAATCACACAGATGGCATCTACCTTCCTCTTCAGGAATTCATCGATATGTTCTTCCTGTCTGGTATTGCTCCACTTTGCATCAAATACCAGCAGGCCGGCATCATGCTTGATGGCCTCCTGTCTGGCATAATCGATTAGAACCTTGAAATAAGGCGCGGTAAAGCCCGCTACAGAAAAGCCGATGACTTTACCGCTTCCGTTTTGCCGGCCCTCAGAACCGGCGTCCGGCCCTTCCGTCC
>JAFADI010000185.1 GCA_023424965.1 Bacillota bacterium | reverse complement strand
CTGGACCTGCAAAAAGCCTTTGCAAGCCTTACGAGAAATGAGGATATCTCCCTTGACCACCAGGTGGATGTGGATGCCGACAAGCACAAAAAAGACCTGGTGGCACGGGTAAACCATTTTAACAGCGGCGCTTACGATCTGTTCATAAGCATTCATGTAAACAGTTCTTCCAGCAGCAGGGCCATCGGTCCCATGGTACTCTATTCGCCGGACAGGTTTGAAAACGCCTTTCTTGCCCAGTGCGTGCAGAAGAGGCTCAATGAACACGCAAAAAAGGTGATGGGAGAAGATATAAAAAGGAGTCCGGTCAAGAGTGAATATTACATCCTCAAACACTCGGATATTCCCGGCGTATTGGTAGAAACCGGCTTCATGTCAAATCCATCGGAAAAGGCCCTTTTGAGGGATGAAGACTACCAGAAGAAGCTCTCCGGGGCAATTGCGCTCGGCATCAGGGACTATCTGAGCAAGGTGGAAAAGGCCCGCGAAAGCAGTGAAGATGTGTATATGGAGGAGGAATACAGTCCGCCTTTTAATATAACCAACGAAGTCCAGATGGTTAATCTCTCTCCTTCTTTTCGTTCTCCAGCTTTTCCTTGAGCAGCGCAAGCTCCTGATTGAGCCGGGTAATCTTTTGGGATTGTTTTGAGAACATCACCGTTATGTTGAGGCTGTATATGATCAGCCACACCATCCCGAAGAGAAACAGCACCGACGGGGCATATTTGATGTCCAGGATGGAAGCAATCTTTTCAATGAAAAAAGGAGTGCTTGACAGGACCAGCAAAGTGATCCCAAAGAAAAGCCATAAAAGGGAGTATTTTTCAAGCAGCCTGTTTTTTCTCACAAGCTCTATAATAACTACGAGAAACAGGATACTAAATAAGATGGATAGGCTGTAAACACTGAAAATCATGATCTTTCCCCCGAACGCATTGAATTGATGAGCAAGGCAAGGCTGACCTTGATCATGTAATAAACCGATTTAAAGGGAGTGATGGAAGACTTCCCGCCCTGCCTTTCCAGCATTTCCACAGGCACCTCGCACAGCTTGAATCTCTTCTTGTGAAGCCTTACAAGAACGTCAACCTCGGGATAGTCGGTGGGGTAGCTGTCTGCAAAATATTCGATGACCTTTCTGTTTACAGCCCTGAAGCCGGAGGTGGTATCCTTTACCTTCCAGCCTGTCAGCATCAAAACAAGCCAGGAGAAAAAAATCATCCCCATTCTCCTTGAAAGAGAGGATTTGTATGCCGTCTCTTCAACATACCTGGAGCCTATGACCATGTCATAATCCCCTTCATTCAGTTTATCCACCAAACGCTTTATAAAACCGGGGTCGTGCTGTCCATCGGCATCCACCTGGATTGCCACGTCATAGCCGTTGTCTTTTGCAAACCTGTAGCCCGTCTGCATGGCTCCGCCTATCCCGAGATTAAAGGGAAGGGTAATGACCCTTTCTCCCTTTTCCAGAGCCTTCCGGGCTGTCGCGTCCCTCGACCCGTCGTTGACGACGACAATATCGGCAGCCGCATGCAGCTGTATTTTTGAAATGACCTCTTCTATGCTTTTTTCTTCATTATATGCAGGTATAATCACAAGTATTTTCTGCTTGTCCAAAATGTTTTCCTCCGAATGCAGTCCTTTGGATTTTCTCAAAATGAATATATCACAAGGATTATTTTTTGTACACACATAATGGTTGTAATTTGGGTTTTTATGGGTTATTATTGTCTTGGTTGACAACAATATTCCAAGGAGATGTACCTATGCCAAATGCCAGAACCGGCTTCAAAACTTTCAAAAACAGGCTGTCCCTCAAGCAGCTATTTATATTGGAGGCATTGGGGATTGCCCTTTTATTCTTCATTGCACTGCTCATACGGTTTAAATTTGTCTTTGGGCTCAATCATCCGGACCTTGTGACAGACGCCTTCAACTATGATGTCATGACCAAGCAGTTTCTTGACAAAGGTTTTCTGGGCTATATGTCGGACAAACCCAATGCTTACATAACCCCGGGTTATCCTTTTTTTCTCGCCGCCATTTACTGGATCTTCGGCTATAAAACAGCCAGTCCCCTTTTGCAGGTGAGGATCATCCAGTCGATTTTCGGCGCCCTGACCTGCATTGTGGTCTATTTCCTCGGCAGGAAGCTCAAAAACAAGAAGACGGGTTTCATCGCCGCCTTTGCCTACGCCCTGTATGCGCCTTTTGCCTGGTCCAACACCCTGATACTTACAGAGAGTATTTACAACTTCTTTTTCCTGCTTTATTTCTACCTGCAGATCAAAATACTTGAAAGCAAGTCCCGGTGGCAGTCCTTTGTCTGCGGCCTGGTATTCGCCACGGCGGTGCTCATCCGTCCCCTTATATTCCCTCTGCTCGTCATTCCCTTCCTGTACCAGTATTTTATCGCCTCCAGGCGGGATAAAAGGGTTATCTCCATCTTCCTCTATACACTTGCAGGAGTGCTGCTGCTTATGATTCCCTGGTGGATCCGGAATGTGGTAGTGATGGACAAGTTCATCCTCCTTGCCACCCAGACGGGAAATCCCCTTATTGCAGGCACCTTCCCCTACTATGAAAATATCGATACGTCGAGATACAACGTCCCTGATCAGACCATTGAGGGCCTCCGGCTGATCCTGCACGGATTCCTCACCCAACCGCTGCTTTACCTGAAATGGTTCACCATTGGAAAATGGAATTTCATCTTTTCCTACCCCTGGTATTATGTCCCTGTGGAATTCACTTTCCTGCGGTCCATATGGCTGCTCCATTACTGGGTGATCGTTCTGGGCTGGCTGGGTGTCTTGTTCTCCCTGGTCAAAAACAGGCTGAGGCTCATCGGCATCTGGGCCGTACTGCTCACAGGACTCCAATTGCTCTTTGTTCCTGAGGCAAGGTACGCCTACTCCATACTTCCGCTGCTGATGGTTCTGATGGGATATATGATAGATTATCTGCTTTTCAGTTCCAAAGAGGCATAGGGCTATTCATATACCTTCTGGATACCCTCCACCTTTTGCAGGCCGTCGATCAAAGCGGTTTTGTTGGAGCCTTCGGGCATTATCACCCGGAATTTGACAATAATGCCGGTGTCATCGGCATCATTGATGAATTCAATGGTTTTGACATTCACCCCGTGATTCTCGAATACGTTGCTTAACAGACCTATCTGCCCGGGGATATTGAGGGAATGAATGTGGATGGTTTTATAATGGAGCTTTTTCGCAAAATGCTTCTCCATCCTCTTTAAAACAATGAGGGTAAGATAGATAATCAGTGTTGCAACAATTGCACCTTCATAAAAGCCGATGCCGGCGGCAATACCGACACAGGACACGGCCCAGAGGCTGGCGGCGGTGGTGAGGCCCTTTACGTTGAAGCCGTCACGGATAATGGTACCCGCCCCCAAAAAGCCTATTCCGCTGATTACCTGGGCGCCCAGCCTGGCAGGGTCTATGTTTGTCATACCCCTGTAGCGTTCAAAAATGAATTCCGAAGTAATCATCACAAGGGCGGAGCCCACGCATACAAGAATGTGGGTGCGAAAGCCCGCAGGCCGGTTGGTGCTTTCCCGCTCATAGCCGATGATACCTCCCAGTATACAGGCCAGCACAAGCCTTGCAGTAAGCACAACATAAAAAGTATAGGGCATATCGGTGACATGTCGTAAAAATTCCATCGCAACCTCCAAAAAAAGCACCTGTAACCAGAGTATACCACAAACCCCGCCGTTGTGATAACTCACTTTATAAACAATGCCTGCATTTTAAAAAAGGGATTGCCCCCGGTATTGGGACAATCCCTCGTCAAAGGTCCTGTATTCACTTATTTGAATAGTTTGCTGATCATACCGGAAAACTTTATTTTTGAATCCTGGAAGAATTCCACTACCCTGAATTTTACTTTTACCGGTATATCATCCTCATCGGAAGCCGATGCAATAATGCGGTATTCCTCTTCGGTCAGGGCGTTCTTCAGGTCCTGCTTCACGGAGTCGGGAATGGTCCCGTGGGTTGCATCCACAAAGCATAACGGGGGAAACAGGACGCACCACCAGTTGGCCCCTTCCGCTTTTCCTATTTCAATCCTCAATGCCTGGTAGTTTCCCGCCGGAAGGGTGATATCCCCGTACAGCTTGGTGGGAAAGGCATAGGTCCCTAAAACCGCCTTGACACTGTAATCCCTGTTGTTTTTGAGTATCTCGGCCCTTGCCAGTTCCTCAATTTTATTCAAGTTCGTATTTATAATGTATTTGGTTTCTTCGATATCTCTCGATTCCTTTAAACTGTTCTTCATATATTCAAGGATTCCGTCCCTGACTTTCAGTTTTAACGCCTGGTCCTCAGGTGAATCGCTGTTTGCAATGACATGAAGCCGGATAAGGTTGTCGGCAAGCCCTTTGTTTACCGTATTTGAATAGGAGTCAAACAGCACCAGGGTTGTTACCGACACGATAATAAAGAGGATTGCCAGCACCTTTAGCATATCATTCCTTTGATTTAATTTTATACCCTTAATTAGCAATAATACCTTGCTCATATAAAAATCCCCTTTCCGTTCATTAAAAGTATTGTCAAACTTAAGAGGATTTATACAGAGTTACAGTTTTTGTAAACCCAAAAAAAGAAACAGAAAGCTTTTTTGCCTTCTGTTTCCTATTTCAGCTTTATTTTCTTTTTTGTTTTTCAAGGGCCGCTTTTATGAAGCTTTTGAACAAAGGATGAGGTACATTGGGTCTGGACTTGAATTCGGGATGGAACTGCACCCCCACATACCAGGGATGGTCGGGCAGTTCCACCATCTCCACAAGCCTCTGGCTGGGCGACACTCCGGAGATCATCATGCCCTTTTCCACAAGCAGTTCCCTGTATTCATTGTTGAACTCATACCTGTGCCTGTGCCTCTCATAGATGAGCCCATCCCTGTATATTTCATGAACTCTGGATTCATCTTTGATTTTGCAGGGATACAGGCCCAGCCGCATGGTTCCTCCCATTTCGTCGATGTCCTTCTGCTCCGGCATAAGGTCGATGACGGGATGTTGGGAATCCTTGTCGAACTCCGAGCTGTGGGCGCCCTTCAAGCCCGCAACGCTTCTTGCAAATTCAATGACGGCCATCTGCATTCCAAGGCAGATTCCAAAATAGGGCACCTTGTTCTCCCTGGCATATTTGGCAGCGGTTATCTTTCCCTCGATTCCCCTGT
>JAFADI010000169.1 GCA_023424965.1 Bacillota bacterium | reverse complement strand
TACGACCCCCTGCTTGTAAGGCAGGTGCTCTCCCAGCTGAGCTAAGCGCCCATGCAAATAAATCTCATACGCAGAAAGTATTATAACACCATTTAAAAGTCTGTGTCAATTGGTATTTTAAAGAAAGGGAGCGGTTTATTCAAACTTTTTCGCCGCCCTCTTCTTCAGTCGAAAATTTCTCCTCTATAAATTATATCCAGTCCTCTGACAGTATTTCGCCTTGCAGGCTGACGATGATCGCTTTTACAGGCACCTTTCTTTTCGCCTGCCTCAAAGCCTGCTGCGCAATGGCCAAAAGCCCCCGGCAGCAAGGAACCTGCATAATTATAACAGTCAATGTATTTATTTTTGCGTCATCAATCATTGAAACCAGCTTCTCTACATAATTATCCTGTCCATCATCCAATTTGGGACATGCAATCGCGAGGCTTTTGCCTTTTAACTGCTCCTTATGGAAATCTCCCATGGTATATGCCACGCAGTCGGCCGACAATAGAACATCGGCACCCTCAAAGTACGGAGCCTGCGGTGACACAAGGTGCAGCTGCACAGGCCACTGCCTCAGCTGGGATGGTCTCTTGCCGCCCTCATCCGCCGTATTAACTTCATTATTGAACTGCATCATTTTTGACCCGGGACATCCGGAAAATCCACTCATCATATTATCCTCCTTATTTTCATAGTTTAGGCAAAGAAGACGCTAATTTAAAATGCAGCCAGTTTAAGCCTTCTTTTTATATTTTCAATAAAGTTTTCATATTTTTCATAAAAGTCTGCCGTATAGGTATCATTCACCTGGCTGAACCTTGTCAGCAGTTCGCCTACCTGCCTCGTGGACAGCGCCCTGTCGAACCATGGGTAGAGTATCTCATCTTCCTTTTTTATATGCTGCGTCAAAAGTTCTTTATAGGCGTTCAGGTTCCTGGTTATTTGACCCACATCCTGGGTGTTCAAGCCCTCAAGTATGGCTTTTACACAGTTGCGGCCCGTTTGGTGGTCTTCATACATGACTTTGATTATATCCTGGCCTTCGTCCGTGTATTTGAAGAGGATATCCTCCTCTTTTGCATGGTGGAATTTATCCGCATAATTCCTGATGAAGTCCACAATTCCCAGAATCAACTCCTTATCCAAGTGCCGCTCTTCTTCCAGCCTTTTGCACAGGTCGGGCACAAGGGCTAAAAAGCTTTTGATAATCACGTGCTCGTTTACCAGTTCCCTTATGGGAGGCGAATATTTCAAAGGTTTTGCCGCGGTCTCTGTAAAGCTTGATTCCTGGGGGATTCTCACATCTTTCTCAGGATATATGCTCTTTTCAATCCTTGCCATGATTTCGGTTTCCTGGGCTTTTGACAGGTTGTGTACATCAATGATGTCCTTTAAAAGGCAGGTACCCACACTGCAGGTTACGCAGCCGATCCCCCTGTCTTCAAGAAGCTTCCCCACCTGGGGGAACTCCGAAATAACCTCTTTAATTCCTTTGTTCAAATATTTCTCCATTTATATCAACTCCCTGTCTGCTTCCAAAGCATCACTGTTATTTGACAGTTTCATTATATTCCTTTAAAAAATTCTTTTCCGTGATTTATATCACCTTTCCCCTTGATATGAAGCAAAGCCTATCTATTTATTGACATTTTTTCTATTTTTGTTAAGATTAAAGTGTAATTTAAACTCTGCCCTTTCCTGATATACAAAAGAAAAGAAAATTACTAAAGGCTTCCAAGATATCTGCCGGTAAAACAACGGGCAGCAATAACAGCGTCCGCGGTAGAAGTAATGTTTTTCTCTGTTTTAATTTTTTATTTGGGGGGAAATCGCTTTGTTCTTTGGTCTTTTCGGGAAAAAGAAAAGTTTTATATGCATAGACATCGGCTATCGAAATATAAAAGTCGTGGAAGTAAAGCTAAAAAAGGATTTGTCCGTAGCCATCACCAACTACGGCATTGCACAAACGCCGGCCGAGTCCATACGCAATGGCCAGATTGTTGATGTTCCTGCCGTGGTTCAAGAAATCAACGCCATCATCAAAAAGCATAAAATGAAGGCAAAGCTCTCAAAGATCATCATGTCCGGTACAAATATAATCACCAGCATCGTCATCGCAGAGCAGCGGCATAATCTGCCCCTGGACAGCATCATCCTGGAAAAGGTGGTGCCCTATGATATGGGAATCACTGCAAAGCAGGATTACCGGATCAATTATAAGCTTCTGCAGACAATGAACAATGGCGGCAGGGAGTCCTATAAGGTATTTATAACGGCAGTTCCGCGCATTGTCCTCAACAGCTATGTAAAAGTCCTTAACAGCCTCAAGCTGAAACCCCAGGCCATCGACATCCCGGGAAACAGCGTTGCCAAATTTTTTGAAAGGACCTTTCCCTGGAATGATACCTTATCCTTTGGATCTTCCGACGTATATTACAAGCACAGCGGCGACGTATTTGCCGTCATTGATTTTGGCTCCGAGACCACCATCGTCAATATCATAAAAAATAAAATCCTTGAATTCAACAATGTGATTCTGCTTGGAAGCAGCAACATGGACAAGCTTATTTCAAAGGAACTGGACATTCCGGCTACGGAAGCCGAACGCCTGAAGGGGCTCTTCGGCCTTATCCCCGCGGGAGAGACCTCCTCGGAAAAGCATGAAAGGGTCAATATTATAATAAACGAATACATGGCCACTCTTACCGGGCATATAAAGAAGCAGATGGACACATACCAGAGCAAGTTCGGCGACAAACCCATTAAAAAAGTTTATATTATCGGTGGAGGCTCTCAGCTGCCGGGGCTCCGGGAACATCTTGAGGAAGCGCTGCAAATAAATGTGTACCCGGTAAATCTGCTTGATTTTAACAACATCTCCATGCGGAAGGGCTTGCCGAGGGATCAGTTCAATTATCTGGTCAACTCCATCGGAATCTCTCTTTGAGCTTTCAAGCAAAAGATAGCTGGACGGGTAAACAGCCAAAAAGCCGTTCCCTTGAACGGCTTTTGGCCGGGGTGAAGAATCGCTTTTAGGATTTTGTGACAGAGTTTCTATGGCTCTTTACTATGTCGCTTGCAATTTTATGTGCTTTCAAAGCTACCTCATCAGAATTCATCGTGACGATCTCCCCATCCTGGACAACTACTTTTCCATTTACAATTGTCATCTTTGTCAATGAGCTGTTTCCCAGGCATACAAGTGAAACGAGCGGATCATGGCAGCCCGCATATTCGACACCCTTCAAGTCGAATATGATGATATCTGCAGCCTTTCCTGAATCAAGCCTGCCGGTATCTGTCCTTCCTAAAACATCGGCTCCACCTCTCGTTGCAACTCTCAGGATTTCATAAGCATTTAATCCCTCCGTTCCGTATTTGAGATGGTTCAGAAGATACGCCCTTCTTACTTCCTCCCACATATTCGATCCGTCATTGCTTGCACTCCCGTCAACTGCGATACTTAGTTTTCCACCCATTTTTACTATTTCTGAAGTTCTGCAAATGCCGCTGTTGAGCTTCATATTGGATGAAGGACAGTGGGCTATCCCTGAGCCGTTAAGTCTTTTTAATTCCTCATCGCTGAAGTGGATGCCGTGTGCATACCAAACATCATTGCCCACCCACTCAAGCTCTTCCATAAGCTCAAAAGGTCTTCTTCCATATTTGCTGATGCAGAAGTTTTCTTCATCTATTGTTTCTGCAAGATGGGTGTGCATCATTACCCCACGTTTTCGAGCCAAATCCTTTGTCTGGAGCATAAGCTCTTTTGTAACTGAGAATGGGGAGCAAGGTGCAAGAGCGATTCTGGTCATTGCGAAATCATTAGCATCATGGTATTTGTCGATCAATCTTTCACTGTCGCGCAAAATTTGTTCTTCGGTTTGAACCACTGCCATGGGTGGCAGTCCGCCCTGATCTTTTCCGAGAGACATTGAACCCCTGGTAGCATGGAATCGGATTCCTATTTCATTCGCCGCTTTTATTTGATCATCGATTAAGGTGCCTGGCTGGCTGTTGGGGAAGACATAGTGATGGTCCGAGGTCAGCGTACATCCCGTTCTGAGCAGCTCTGCAAATCCTACTGCAGCTCCGTAGTATACAGCCTCCGGAGTTATGTCTTTCCAGAATTCATATAGCCCGATAAGCCAGGGGAATAACGGTTGTTCCTGAACCTCCTGGATTCCTCTGAAAAGAGTTTGGTAGAGGTGGTGATGGGTGTTTACGAAGCCAGGTAATGCAGTTAACCCTGTACAGTCAATAACTTCACCGTTGGCATCGGTTTGAAGGTCCCTGCCGATTTTTTCAATTTGATTTCCATTGATTACTATGTCGCAATTTTCAAATGTCTCATCCCTGTCGTTGAATGTAACCACGTAGCGGATATTCTTGAGAATCTTCTTCATTTTTATTCCTCCTTTAGAAAATAAAATAACCACGTATATTCTGAAAACTAATCAGAGTAATTTTACGTGGTTAACTCGACACGGATAATCGAACTTTATCAATTTGTTTTGCTAAAAAACCCCGGCAGAATTTCCACTCTGCCGGGGTTTTACCTGGTCGGGGTGAGAGGACTTGAACCCCCGGCATCTTGGTCCCAAACCAAGCGCGCTACCATCTGCGCTACACCCCGAAATACGTAAGCAATCTATCCCTGTTTTTAAGAACATGATATATTATACAGCATCTGCGGAATAAAGCAATACCCTAATTAGGTTTTTAAATTAAAGGATTTGAATATTTCAGGTTATGGCTAGAAGATCCTGAATCATACGGATTTTTGCTTCTGCTTGCTCCTATTTATTTTGTAACAATCTGTTAACTTGCTATCTACCCCTTTATATTTTATAATGAACAAAAGTACTAAATTTTGCACCGCCTTATTGTACCCACGTCATATGTTATGTCAACTTTCGTACGGAAAACACGCAGGGACAATTCATCGGACTCAATCAGACGGTTACAAAGGAACAAAAGATATAAAGGGGGAAAACCAAAGAATGAAATACATAGGAAAAAGCCTGTCGGCAGTCTTAATTGTCGCTATCCTCGTTGCAGCCGTTTTTATCCCTGTCCAGGCCGATATGGGAATTATTTACGAATCCTCATCCAAGGAGACCATCACTTCGGGAGTATCGCTGGAGAAAATAAGCCGTTTTACCAATGACGGCTGGCTCAATATCCGGGTTCTGAGGGTTGACCTTACCAATGAAAATGTGAATGTGGATACCATTTCAAATACAACTTCATTGAAAAATCTGTCCAATGTCAAAACCTTTGCACAATCGCGGGGCGCGGTAGCTGCCATAAACGGAAGCTTTTTTAACTGGCTGAGCGGTTCCTCCAGCGGCTATCCTGACGGTCCCATTGTGGAATCGGGAAAAATCATAACCGCAGCAAGCGAGTACAACAGGTACCAGGATTCGATGGCAAGCCTGTCCATCGATACCCTCAACAGGGTAATGTATAACTATTGGAAAACCAACATCACCTTAACTGCCCTCAACGGGAACTCTACCGCTGTAGGGCAGTATAACAAGCCCAGCCGTGACTACACCGATTTCACCATCATGGACAGGAGGTGGTCCGAGTCCTCCATGGGTGCTTCTGCCCAGTATCCCGACATGATTGAAGTTGTGGTAGATGACGGCACAATAACGGAAATCAGAACAGCCCAGCCTGCCGTACAAATACCGGTTAACGGTTATGTCATCGTTACGAGGCAGGCCGGCGGTCAATTCATAAACGGCAACTTCCAGATCGGCGATCCTGTGGATTTGAAGATTTCTACAACCCCCGACTGGAGCAACCTTAAAATGTCTGTTACCGGAGGCGCCATGCTGGTCAAGGACGGTCAGATTCCTGCCCAGTTCTCCCACAACATCGGCGGAAGAAATCCCAGAACCTCCATAGGCACTTCCAGTGACGGCAATACGCTTTATATGGTAACCGTGGACGGAAGAGAGAATTACAACGTGGGCATGACCCAAACGGAAATGGCCCAGCTGATGCTGAGCCTGGGAGCCTTTAACGCCCTGAACCTGGATGGCGGCGGTTCCACCACCATGGTGGCGAGAGACCCGGTTACAAGCGATATCAATGTGGTCAACAGCCCTTCGGATAGCTATCCGCGAGGCGTGGCCACCGCGGTAGGAGTATTCTCCATCGCGCCCACTTCTCCTCTTGACACCCTGCTCATTGATACCGCAGATACCAATGTCTTTGTCAACACTTCAAGAGAATTTATAATCCGCGGTGTAGACAGGTATTACAACCCGGTCCAGGTGGACGCTTCCAGTGTAAAGTGGAGCGTATCAGGGGTACAGGGCAGTTTTGTGGGCAACGTTTTCTACCCCAAATCCGTTGGCGAGGCCAAAATTAAAGCTTCTATAGGAAATATTTCTGCAGAAATCGCTGTCAGTGTCCTGAGTTCACCTGTCCAGCTTGACCTTGGTTCAACCACTTTAAGCCTGGGACCAAACCAGTCGAAATCAGTGTCTGTGAGCGGTAAAAATGCCAACGGATATCATGCGCTCATCAATCCTACCGATGTGATCTGGAGCGTCAACGGCTCTATCGGAAGCATTAAAGACGGCACTTTTACCGCTTCTTCCATAGGGCAGGGCTATATCGTTGCTTCAATGGGCGATGTCCGCTCCTATTGTGGTGTGGCGGTGTCCTCCGACGGCAAGCAGGCAGCTTCAATCCAGCTTCCAAAGAACACGGAGCCGGCGGATGAAGCAAACAAGGCAGTGGATTACAGCGCCGCGCCGGATTCTTTCAGATTCTCGGTGATGGGACAGTATGGGGCTCCCAAAAATCTTCTGGAAAAGCTTCTTTATCAGAATCTCTCTGAAAAGGTCAACAGCTATATCGATTTAGCGGCCTTTGTAGGCAGCACCACCGCGGATGTTACAACGCTTGTAAAGACTCCCGTTGTTTCAACCGCAGCAGGCTACAAGTCCATTGACTTTAAAAACAGCCGCTTCATTCAGCTGGATGCCAGCAAGCAAGGCTTGAGGACAAGCGCTACCGGCCAGTGGCAGTGGTTGCTGCAGCAGCTTGAGACGGCAAAGGGCAGCAATATATTCATCTTCCTCCCCCAATCCCAATGGGCCTTCAGTGACAAGCTTGAAACTTCCCTTTTCCAGGAAGTACTGACAAAGTACAGGCAAACCACCGGTAAAAACATATGGGTATTTTTCAGGGGAAGCACTTCCATGAGCTACATGGAAAGGGGAGTTAAATATATTGCCACACCGGGGCTGGCAGTCGAAGGCCTCTCGCCCTCCAAAATCGAGCTTGGAAAATACATGCTGGTCACTGTAAAAGGAAACGGCGTAACTTACGAATACAAGCCTATCGTACCTTGAGAAATTGTACCGTTGGCTCAGAAAAGGGATATCCGTGTGGATATCCCTTTTTCATCGGATTGCCTCTCTTTTCTCATAATCCGTTTTATTCTTTACCAGTATTTCATTAAGGCATTCCATGTCCTTTTCCGTGAGGCTCTTTTCCAGGATGCCTTTCAGTTCCTGGAATTCAGTCTCCGTAATGCCTCCGCCGGTCATCTCCATGACCCTTTCCATATCTTTGGCACCTAGTTTGCTTATGATTGCCAGGCCTTTAAGCTTATCCTCCAGGTTGATATCCTCAATTGCCTTTATCTCGTTAAGTGTGAGGAAGTACTCCTGCTTATCTGTATCCGTACCGGATTTATCTTCTGCGGGGTCCTTCGCCTCATCTCCCCTTTCGATGTAAGATGGCGGCCCCTGCTCGGGCTTTTCTCTTCCATCTTGATATGGCTGTGCCGGCTCAGGCTTTTGGGGCTCCTCATCTTCCCGGATACCCATTCTTAACTGGCCAAATTCCTTTATCTTTTCGCACAGGTGTCCCAGAGGTCCAAGCACCATACTTTGCAACGAATTCGTATTTATGATCAAAAGCACGATCACCAGAACCGTAGTAGCTTTGGCCAACTTATTTATCCATTTCATAAAAATAATACCTGCAAACATTTTTACAGGTATTATTTACTGTTAACCGAATTTTAATTCTCAGGGCATCCTGCAATTTTCCTTAAATACCTGGAAAATTCATCCTTCAAGTCATCCCGTTTCAGGGCAAATTCGATGGTAGCTTCCAGAAAACCCAGCTTGTTACCCACGTCATACCGTTTTCCTGCAAAATCGTAAGCATAGATAGCTTCCTTTGATATAAGCCTCTTCAACGCGTCGGTGAGCTGAATTTCTCCGCCTTTTCCCGGCTGGGTAGCTTCCAGGTGTTTGAAAATTTCCGGAGTTATTATGTATCTGCCCAGAATGGCAATATCCGATGGCGCATGATCCTTATCGGGCTTCTCTACAAGGTCGTTGACCTTGTACACCCGTTCATCGATCTGCTTGCAATTTACAATACCGTATTTGGGCACATCCTCCGCCGGAACCCTCTGAACTCCCAGAACGGAGGTCTTATACTCATCATATACTTCAATGAGCTGCTTCAGGCTGGGAACTTCCGAATCCACGATGTCGTCACCCAAAAGAACTGCGAAGGGCTCATCCCCAATAAAGGATTTGGCGCAGTGTATCGCATGCCCCAGGCCTTTGGGCTCCTTCTGCCTTATATAGTGAATATCTACAAGGTTTGATATGTCCTGCACCAGATTGAGCAGGTCATGATTCCCCTTCTTCTTCAATTCTTCTTCCAGTTCATAGGATTTGTCAAAATGATCTTCGATGGCTCTTTTATTTCTACCTGTAACGATAATGATATCCTTAATTCCCGATTCAATCGCTTCCTCAACGATATACTGGATGGTTGGCTTGTCAACAATTGGGAGCATCTCTTTCGGCTGGGCCTTTGTGGCCGGAAGAAACCTGGTGCCCAGACCCGCTGCGGGGATGATTGCCTTGCGAACCTTCATAAGTGTCCCACTCCTTCTAAGTAGTACAATAATTTGATTGCTGTCCTAATCTATTCTACCAGATTGGCCTGCTATTTTATAGTGAAATTTGTCAGACTGGCCTGCAATGAAAGCAGCCCGAATATTGTAATAATTAACCCGGACGCCCGGTTGACCCACAGGATTTTCCCCGGGTCCAGCTTGTTTCTCAGCATTCCCACACCGGTGCTGAGTATCAGCCACCAGGAAGCCGAGCCTATAAATACGCCCAGAACCATGGATACCGCTTCGAAACTATTGCTTGCTCCTCCTATTCCCAGGCCGGCAAAGACTGCCGCAAAGGATAGAATCGTCATGGGGTTTGTCAGGGTCAGCAAAAAAGTTGAAACATAGGAAGCAGTTAAATTCTTTCCGGATTCCTGAAGGTTTTCCTCCACCCGCCTTTTCATAAACGTCCGCACTCCCAGCCAGCACAGGAACAGGCCGCCGGTGATTTTCAGCCACAGTTGCCCTTCAAGCAGCAGATTTGACACCATTGTAATGCCAAAAGCCGCAATCATTCCGTACACCGCATCTGCGGTAGCCGCTCCCAGGCCCGACACAAATCCCTGGAGCCTTCCCCCCGTCAGGCTCCTTCTTATGCATAAAACTCCGATTGGCCCCACCGGTGCCGCAATTGAGAAGCCGATAATAATTCCTTTTGCAAGAAATAAAAAGTTCATCTTAAAGCACCTCTTCCTTGACCGTTGAAAGTACGATGATGGTGTTGGATTTTGCCACTCCGGCGGATTTTTTCATTTTATTGGTTATAAAGTCCTCCAGGGCCTTGGTACTTTTTACTACAACTTTGAGCAAATAGTCATATTCTCCCGCGATATGGTGGCATTCCAGCACACACTCCTGCCCTTTCATCAAGCTTCTGAAAGGCTCAATATTTTCAGGCCGGTCTATGCTCACCAGTAAATATGCCGTCAGCGGCAAGTTCAGCTTTTCCCTGTCGCACTGAAGGGTGTACCTGTTTATAATTCCATTCTCTTCGAGCTTCCGCAGCCTCTCCGAAACTGCCGGAATTGACATATGTACATGCTTGCTTATATCGGAACCCGACATCCTGCTGTTTTGCCTGAGTAAACCAAGGATTCTGCTGTCGATGGCATCGGGACTTGAGTCCTTCATACCAATCACCCCCTGCACTATTTAACTAAATATTATACTTTAATTTAAATTTGTAAATAGTTTTGGAATTTTTCAATAAATAATAATTATTTTTGATGTTTCTCCTAATAATTTTAATGTTCTGGTATTTTCACCCCGGGGTATTGCCCGTCGGAACAAACCTTCCTGGATTATAAAAAAGGAGCAGCCGGACATGGCGCTCCTGTGATCTCCGATTAAAAGGCTCAGATGAATTTTTCGCTTACGGCCCCGATCAGCATTGCCGCTCCTGTGATTTGATATGCAAGAATCGTGCCGGCATTTGACCGGGCCAGAGCCTGCGTATCGTTAAAAGCCGTTTTTGCATTTTTTACGGCCTTCAACGCCGTTGGGATTCCGGCAAAGCCAAGAAGCCATATGGGATTTTTAAAGCTGATTGCAAGGATGGCTGTTGAGGCAAATGCCAGAACAAAAAGCAGCCCGGGGACCAAAACAGTTCTTTTCTCCTCCAGGCCCTCCTTATAACCGGCAAATTGGCCCATCCATACAACATTTGCGGCCAGAAAGCCTATGGGCAATGCCATCAAAACCACACCGGCGTTCATGCCGTGGGTCATAATCAGAAATATTGCCATCATAACCATTGGTCCGGAAGTAAAGCCCACCGCCGCTTTTCCAAATCTTCTGCAGGCCAATTTTACAGGAGGAAGCCTGTAAAATACAGAGAGCACAACACCCGCAAACCCGATCCAGAATATTGAAAACTCCCGAAAGATCATAATGTATAAGCCTATGGTGCCGGCCCCGCCAAGCACACCTGCTGCTATAAAGGCCGTTTCAACCCCTGTGAGTCTTCGCCCTGCAATTGTCTTCTTGCCGTCTGTTATTTCATTTACGGCATTCCTTCCTGTGTCAATCAGGTATACGGCGGCAAGTGAAATAAAAAACCAATAAATATCAAACTGTCCGCTGCTGTAGGCATAGGCGCCGCCAACCAGCATAGGTACGGTGGAAGTTATCCGGATCTTCGGGCCCGCAAGCTGCCAGAATCCTTTCCATAGCCTTGCGGCTTCACTTTTAGGCATGGTTGTATCTCCCGGGATTAGAAATAAAGAACTGTGAATATGGATTCATCATTCGCTCACGATCATTTAAAAATACATGTCCTTAATCTATTATAGTCAAATTTTATCTTCTGGCAATATAAACTTTAAAAGAACAAAATGCTTTGCATTTTTGTTCTTCGCGTGCAAGGTATGGGGACACACCTCTATCAAGGAATGTCCCCGATCCTTATGGTTCCCTTCGACGGATGCAAGCATCCTGAGCACTCTCCTTACACCAGGAAAGGGGAATCCCCTTTCCAAGCCCCATGTATAGGAAATCCAAAACCATAATTTCCTATACATGAACAAAAGCAGCTCTTTTATGCATAAAGCTGCTTCATTCTTTAACCTGTCTCATTTTTGCGCCGGAGTATTTTCCACCAGCATATACACCGGAACCTGTTCTTTGTTCTTACTGTCCAGCCTGGTCACTTCCGCCGTGTTGTTTGCTTTTACACTTTCAATCCAAACGGGTGCTCCCTGGTAAAGGACCTGTATGGACTCCTGTGAGTTTAATATTTCCTTCGCACGGTTACTGTCCAAAGAAAGTCTCCTCCTCCTGCCTGCCGCTATGGTAATAAACAGGCTTTTTATTTTTAGTTTACCCGCTTGGATACATATTTTATGTGTTCCAATGAATATGGACCTAAAAAATAAATACCCCTAAAATTCCTGCCAGGATCGTCAACGTTATGGGGCCCCTTTTCAGCTTTTCAGAGCAAAGAATGATCAGCCCGAAAATTACCAGAGACGGAAAGTTTATATGTTTTAGAGGAGCACTGAACATCTTGAGGCTGAAGAATTTCTCACTGACGATGGAAGTCTCCGCAAAGAATATGACCGCCGAGGCAATCATGCCGGCAGCTGCGGGCCGTATCCCCGAAAGCACGGCCTGGACGGCGGGACTGGTTTTAAACTTGTTCAGGAAGACGGAAACAATAAGGACAATGATAAAAGAAGGCAGGATTACTCCTATGGTGGCAAGACTTGCGCCCCAGAGGCCTGCGGCCTTGTATCCCGTGTATGTGGCCGCGGTTACCGCGATGGGCCCGGGAGTCACCTGGGACAGCGCTATAATGTCGGAAAACTCTTTGGCAGACATGATGCCGAAGGACTGTATCTCCTGGTAAATCATCGGCAGAATGACATATCCCCCTCCAAAAGCAAATATCCCGACTTTAGAAAATATATAAAAGAGTTTAAGGTATACGGGCATTATTGCCTCCTCCTGCCATAGAGGTAAATTCCATAGCCCGCCGCACCGCCAAACACAATGGCCCACGCAGCACTTATATCCAATACAACAATCATGAAGAATGCCACAAGTGCAATGGTATACCCTGATTTCCCTTTTACCCCCGATTTGAAAAGCTTGACGGCAGTCAGAAGGATAAGCGCCGCGGAAGCTGCCCGGATACCTGAAAATACTTTGGTCACATAGGGATTATCTTTAAAACCCATAAGCAGCACAAGGATGAGAAGGATGGAGAGAAAAGCCGGAAGAGCCACTCCCAATGCGGCCGCAATGGCTCCTTTGACCCCCAGCACATTTTTCCCTATAAAAATCGACGTATTGATTGCAATTACCCCCGGCAAAGACTGGGATATTGCAAAGATATCCAGTATCTCTTCCTCACTGCTCCACTTTTTATTGCCTACTACTTCTTTTTGAATCAGGGGCAGCATCGCCAGCCCGCCCCCAAAAGTGAAACAGCCCACCTTGAAAAATGCCCAAAACAGCTCCCACAAACGCATCAACTTTTTCATCTACTGGTCCCAGCCACTTTCACGTATAATCTTATATAGTATATCCACCAATTTGAATATTACCATATCGGCTGGCTGTACTATTGGATGAAATCAAAGCTGCTCACGTCCTTCAGCTTGTAATCCTTTTTTACCATGCCCTTTGCCTTGGTCCATTGCAGAACGGCGTCAAAACTCTCTTCGGGAATTTTCTGCGCTTTTTCATATTTGGCGCCGCTGCTCAAATATTTGGTAACGGCGTCCGGAAAGCCATATTTGGTCAATACTTCACTGTACTGGGCCGCATCGGTTTCATTTATATAATCTACCGCTTTGTTGTATGCAGCATAGAATGCCTTGACGGATTTGGGTTGTTCGTTTAAGGTTTTTTCGCTGAACAGCAGGGTTCCCGCCTTTAGTCCATATTCCCTGGAGCTTGCCAGTAATTTGGCACCCTGGGTTACCATCATGGTGGCCTGGGGTTCGGTAAAGACAACCGCGCTGATCTTATCCGCCATCAGTGCCTCCAGGCGGGCTGAAATGGAAGGAATGGAGACCGGCTCATATTTTATGTTGTTCTTCTCCGCCATTTTGTCCATAATGTATTCCAGAACAAAATTAGGAACAATGGACACTTCCTTGCCGTTCAGCTTGTCAAAGGTGTCAATCCCCGATTTTGGGGAAGTCAAGAGCTTGAAATCCTCATTTATATCCGAGGTGATTTTCATTTCTACGCCTGCCTCGTGAAAGGTCAGCGAGGTCATGATGTCGGCAATAATTGCATCAATCTCACCCGCCTGCACGGCCACATTCCTGTCGTTGGGCGAATTGAAGGGAACCAGTTCCACCTTGGTTCCTTCCTTTTCAAAAAAGCCCTTCTCCTGTGCAATAATTATGGGAATGGCCGATTCCGCCGGTAACGTTCCGAATTTTATGGCCTTCTCTTCTGCTTTTTGCCCGCCGCATCCGGCAAAAGCCAGCATTGAGGCGGCTACTACAACCAATACGAATAAAAGTTTTTTCATAGAATCTCCTCTGTAATTTTAAATTAAAATCCGATTCTCTCGAGTGTGGTTATTTTGCAAGAATCTCCCGAAACCGTTCCATATCAAATTGCAAAAGCACTCCGTCCCTGTGAATTTTGAAAGGGTCCGTTTCTATTGTATTTTTCCCTCCCACGGTGGTAAAAGCCAGCCTGAAGCCTGATTCCTTGAGCCATTCGACGGCTTCCTCCGTGAAAACTCCAAAGGGATAGGCATAGGCATCCTTGATTCCTACAAATTCTTTGCAGGCCCCGGCATCTTCACAAAAGGCATCCCTGCTTGCGGTCTGCAGGGCGGCAATTCCGTCTTTCCGGGTATGTAACGCCCTGGAATGGTTTGCATACTCAAAAACATCCGCCATCTCCCCCAGTTCCCCCTTTGACAGGCAAACACTCCGGCGGCTGGAATACTGCTGCACTTCATCAAAAAGCCAGTCAAGCACCACAAAGCCCACGGCAGAAAAGCCATATCTCTTCAAAACAGGATAGGCATACAGCAGCGCCGACTTATACATATCGTCAAAGGTAATGAGCACGGATTTTTCAGGAATCGCTTTCCCAAGGTAAAAAAAGCCGATGACATCCTGCAGCTTTAATACCGTATACCCTTCTTCGTATAAATACGCCATCTGCTTTTCAAATTCCTCCAGAAATACGAACAGGGGCTTGGGCAATACATCCTGATAATCCTGCTTTACCTGTATCCTTGACGGGTTCTCTTCGTCAAAGTCCTCCCTCCGTATTATTTCATGGTACATTAATACATGAAATCCATCCATCCTTGCCTCCACAGGTTCTGAACATTTTCGGTTGCGTTTATTGCAACACTCACCGTGTATATCGTAACACGCACGGTACAAAAGTCAACGGTAACCGTTGCAAATTTCATATAACGGGATTATGGACAGCAAAGGTCATTGTATTTACTTTCTCGTCATCACCGCGTCAATGAGCCCATATTCCTTTGCCTCTTCCGCAGTCATGTAATAGTCTCTCTCCATGTCCATTTCAATCTTTTCCAGAGGCTGCCCCGTCAATTCGCTATATATGCCGTTCAGCTTCGCTTTTGTCCGCAGCATCCAGTCAGCATGTATTTTTATGTCTGTAGCCTGTCCCTTGATTCCGCCTTCCATCCATGGCTGATGGATCAATACCTCGCTGTTGGGCAGTGCAAATCTTTTCCCTTTTGCCCCTGCCGTCAGTAAAAAGGACCCTGCACTGGCCGCCATGCCTATGCATATGGTGGATACGTCGGGTTTTATATGCTGCATGGTATCATAGATGGCGAATCCGGAAGTGATGGACCCGCCCGGGCTGTTGATGTAAAAATGAATGTCCTTGTCAGGGTCTGACGCTTCCAGGAACAGCATCTGGGCAACGATCAGGCTGGCTGTCGTATCGTTGATGATGTCGCTCAATACAATAATCCTGTCGTTCAACAGCCTTGAATATATGTCGTAAGAACGCTCCCCACGGCTCGTCTGTTCTATAACCATCGGTACCATACTCATACTACCACTCCTTTAACACCGGGATGCAGTGTTTTCATAAATAATTTTTCAAGCAGCCCTGCACAAAACCCTACCGGTCTTTCCACGGCCGGCAAGTTCCCGCCTGGTATTTCTGTAGTCTCTCGGGCTTACACTGTATAGTTTTTTAAAAGCCCTTGAGAAAGACTCCTCCGAGCTGAATTGATATTTGAACGCGATGCCGGTGATTTTCTCATCTGTTTCCGCCAGTTCCACCGCAGCCTCAGACAGCCTTCTTTTTCTCACATACTCCATTACCGAGGTCCCTACCGCTTTATGAAAAAGCCTGTGGAAATGAAATTCCGAAAAATGTGACTGTTTTGCAAGTTCACTCAATTTGATAGGGTCACACAGATGCTTTTCAATATAGTCAATGGACTTTTGTATTTGCAGTTTATGGCTCATGGCTTTCCTCCTCAATGTGCTCTTCTATATATTATATAAAATTTTCAATGAAATTACCTGATATTCCTTGCTAATATGAATCCCATCCGCTTTATGTCTTTCATAAATATTGGAGAGCATTTACAAGGGCGTCAATTTCGGCAAAAGTGTTATACATACCCAGGCTGATCCTGACAACACCCACAGGCTTTCCATCCGCATACCTTCGATAAGCCTCTTGCGGGCTAACCCCCAATAACGCATGCACATAGATATCTGCCCCCAATGTGCCGGCACCAACTTCAATTCCATGTTCAAATGCCAAATACTTTGCAACCTCTGCAGGATTTCTTCCCTCGACAGTAAAGGAAATAAAAGGTACATTTACCTCTTTTGAATTCTGCCCATACATTCTTACTTTCGGCAGAGCTTTCATCCGGCTTGTCGCATAAGAATACAGCTTCTTTTCATATCCCTCGATGTTTTCCGGGCCTACACCTTTTAAAAACTTAAACGCCTCTCCCATTGCCAAAATTCCGAAGAGATCCGGGTATCCCGCTTCATAGCGTTTAGGCGGACCGGAAAATATTATTTTTTCGCTGCTGATAAATTTTGTAGTCCCTGCACCATCCAGGAAAGGCAGGTACTTTTCTAGAAAATCCCGGGAGCCGATTAATGCGCCTCCATCAAAGGGTGTATAGCATTTATGTGCACTAAAAGCGATAAAGTCGATATGCTCATCGCTGTCATGGGGTCTCATGCTGAAAGGACGGTGTTGAATCAATTGGACGGCGTCAACCAGTATTTTTGCCCCGTATCTGTGGGCCAATTTCGCAATTTTGTAAACCGGAGGCATAATTCCCGACACATTGCTTGCCCCTGTCACGGCAACCAATTTTACTTTGTTTTTGTATACCTCAAGCTTATTTTCAAGATCGGTTAAGTCAAGATCTCCATCCCTTGTAACAGCTGCCAGAATAGCATTAAACCTGCTTTTGAAAGGCAGATAGTTGGCCATATGCTCCATGGCTGTCGTTATAACCACTTGTTCCGGATCTTCCTGATAGAACAGCCAGCTTAACAAATTAATTGCTTCGGTAGAATTTTTCACATAGACCACCGTGTCTTTGCCCGGGGTCCCTCCCATATAGTCAAGGATAATGGCCCTCACATTTTCATACATTCTCGTGTTTCTCCCACCCAGAGGACCTGGCGCATCGATGTAGGTAAGGAAGGGGATGTTGGCATTTACTGCATTCAGCACCGGCTTTAAGGCCAATGCCGTCGCAGCATTATTCAGGTATATTCTTTTGGTCACTTTTCCACTGGCAGTTGTAACAGGAGCATTTGCCCCTTCAATGAATCGGGTCAGGTCATAGAGCATTGTTTCTCTCCTCCCACCGTTTTAAGAAAAAAGCTTTACTTATATCTATCTTGTTTGGCACAAAAAAGAACCGTTTTAGGTGATTATTGGCATTGGAATTATTGCATGAAATGAAAAAAGACCATCCTGTGTAAAAAATTTACTTTCAGATAGCCTTGATTACATTCGATTGGGTCTTTTCCCCGATTCCATTTTTATAAGCCTTGCTGCTGTATTACTCAACAGCCAACCCGGCAATGTTCTATTTAAAGCCTATCATTTTGGCCTGCCTCCACAATTTTCCTTATGCCCTCGACAAACTCATTTTTACCGCCTTGCGCAGGATGTCTTACCTTATGGCAGCTCATTCCCAGCCTTGTCAACGTTTCCTCCGCTTTATTCCCTACGGCAACGACTCTCTTTATGTTAAACATCTCTATCATTTGTAAAAGAGGCCTTTCGCCTATTCTTAACTCACCTTTTATAGGCGTTCTATTGCTCTCGGGCTTTCCTTCCAGATGTGGATGGAAAGGAAATGCATTCCAGGCAAGAGGTATTATATTGTTTTTCAAAAGGGTCTCCCACAGGATGGTGGCCGTTGCTTCTATAAGTACCTTGTCTTTATGGGCTGCGAGCCTGTAGCCGGCTTTCTCCCCAAACAGTGCCAATCCTTCCATACCATTTACAAGCAGGTGCTCACTGGTGAAGGGTACCCCCGTGAGGCGGCAGCCCCTGTAGCCTGGCGCCTCACCAACAAGGATGATCTTTGGCTTTTGCTTGTGCATATGTCTTAGATAAATATAAAGATTTTCTCTTCTTACCGCATTTTCTTTGCAAATATAAGCGTATTGGTTATATACATTTGCCGTGACTTCCGCTACTGCCAATTCCTCAATGAAATTCTTTATTTTCGTAGACATTTCTTAACCCTGATCCTTAGATTTTTTCAAAACCGATTTACAAGGATTATTTAAAACACTTCGCATTTGTTTATGATGCATCTCGCCGTATCACGCAACAGCTAAACCACCAAATGTTTGAATTTAGGATAGCTTGCTAAACTTATTCCCATTAATAGATAATGCTTTATAACTAACGCCATATGCAAAATGTACCAACTATATTTTTGGTTTTACACTTATCACATCTACGCAGGAGGTCGTTTCCAGTTTGATATTTATATAACCCTTGGGAGTAGAACATAAAAATACTTATTAGAAATATCAAATTGACACCATATTCTTACTTTGATACCTATTTGCGTAAAATCGGAACTCCACTAATTGCTTCAAATTCATGAATTGAAGTTAGCAATATGCCTTTTTTCTTATATTTGTCTAATATCTGAGGTATTTTCGCCATGTCCGAAGTAGCTATTGCATCCTTTAAAACTAAAACTTCATATCCCATTTCAATTGCTCCTAATGATGTTTTATATATACAGGCTGAGGCATCTAATCCGACAATAAATATTTTATTAATATTGTTTTTCTTCAGGAAATTAACTACTTCAGGATTTGAAAGTGCATTCCCCTTATTTTTTGAAAAAATATGATTGTTAATAATTCTTATTCTTGAATCGATCTCACTTCCAGGCGTTCCTTTTATGAATCTATTGCCCATGACAATTTTATTGAAAAAGTTACCGTTTATTTCATGTTTTATATATATAACATTAATTCCTTTTGTTTGGCTACTATTAATTACTAAATTCACATTGTCTATGAGTTCTTTTGAATTTTTGTATGGCCTATTCGTTGTTTTTCCTGTAGCATCCTCTTGTATATCTATTACCAATAAAGCTTTGTCACCCTTGCTACTTTTAATATCCATTATTTTATCCTCCCTCAATTAATTCATTTTTTAAGCTACAAATATGTGTCCGTTAA
>JAFADI010000057.1 GCA_023424965.1 Bacillota bacterium | reverse complement strand
ATGCAGGCGTTGCAATAGTTCCAGGATCTGTGATTGCACGCTCATGTCCAGAGCGGATACCGCTTCATCACAAATAAGGACCTCCGGCTTGAGCACCAGCGCTCTTGCAATGGCAATACGCTGGCATTGTCCGGTACTCAACTGGGGAGGCCTTCTTTTCTGTACATCATCACATATCCCCACTTCATTGAGATAGAAATGTGCCATGGTCTCCCGTTCTTTTTTCCGTGCCACATTCAAATAGTGAAGCGGCTCCTGTACCAGCTGCAACGCAGTGTACCGGGGATTGAGGCTTGCCCTGGCATCCTGGAAAACCAGTTGGATGTGCCTGTGGATTTCACGCTTTTCTTTACCCCGTAAAGCGGTGATGTCCGTACCGCGATACAAAATACGTCCCTGGCTTGGGCGCTCTAAGTCTGTAATGCATCTGGCCAGTGTTGATTTCCCGCAGCCGCTTTGCCCGAGAATCCCCAATATTTCCTTTTCATGCAGCATAAGATTTATATTGCACAAAACCTGCTTCTTCCGGCTGAATGCCTTGTTTAGTTCAACGATACGGAGTATGGGCTCGCTGCCCTGTAAAGGTCCGCTGTCCCGGGAAGGTTTTGCCATGAGGGAGCGGGAAGAAATCAATTTGCAGGTGTAGGGAGTTTGGGGGGTGGAAAATACCCTCCTGGTGTCACCCTGTTCTTCAATGATCCCTTTGTTTAAGACCACCACGCGGTTACTTGCCGCATTGGCCACCGCGATATCATGGGTAATGAGAAGCACGGCCAGCCCAAGCTCCTCCTGTACTCTTTTAAGTAAATCAAGGGCTTCCTTTTGACTCACCGTATCCAATGCCGAAGTGGGTTCATCCGCAATGAGCACCCTGGGTTTAAGGCATAGAGCGAGGGCAAGGCAAATACGCTGGCACATGCCTCCGCTGAGCTGGAAAGGGTAAAAATCCAGAATGCTTTTCCCCTCGGTGAAATTCAGCATACTCAGTAATTTTGTACTTACGGGTATCACTTCATCAGTGGAAGCCATATGGTGGAAGAGAAGGATTTCTCTAAAGTGCTCCTTTATTGTAAGCATTGGGTTGAGTGCTTGCTGGGCATCCTGGAAGAGCATGGCAAGCTGTCTTCCTCTGATTTGATTCCAGTCTATGGTTTTGCTGGGAAGGTGTGCGGCAAAAGCAGAGCCTATTTTCAGAATCCCATCTCCGATATTCGCAGAAGGTGGCAGCAAGCCGGTAATTGCCTTTGCAACCGTCGATTTCCCCGATCCGCTCTCTCCCAGCAGAGAGAGAATTTCACCTTTCCTCAGCGAAAAGGAAAGTCCTTCCAGTACGTTTACCGGACGATGGTTCTGCCGATAGCTGACCTTTAAATTTTTTACTTGCAGTACAATCTCACTTTCTTTTTTCACCATACAATGCCCTCCTATAGTTCCGTTATTTCATAAGGATCAAGCCAATCCCGCAGTCCCTCGCCGATCAGGTTGAGTGCCAAAACCGTAAGGACGATACATACGGTGGGACCCAGCAGAATATGCGGCGCTTGCAGAAAGTGGTCCCGCCCGTCGGATAGCATGCTGCCCCATTCGGGACTTGGAGGTTGTGCGCCTAAACCTAAAAATGAGAGGGCTGAAATTGACAGGATCAAGCTGCCCAACTCAAACGTCGCCAGAATGAGTACGGGACTTATCGCCCTTGGAAGTAATTCCTGAAGTATAATCACTCTGCTTGTGGCCCCCAGAACTGTCGCCGCCGCAATGGAGGTTTCATTTTTTGCATGCAAAACGATACTGCGGGTCAGGCGCGCAAAAGGCACCCACCATATGGCGATTACGGCAATAAGCAGGTGGAAGAGGCTTGTGCCGAACAATGCGGCAATAACCATTGCAAGAACCATGAAAGGAAAAGCCAGTAGTACATCGATCAAACGCATAAGGACCATATCCAGAACAGACCCGTTAAACATGCCAGCCACCAGGCCCACAAAAAGGCCGATCAGCAGCGCTGTGCCGAGAGCCAGGACCGATGCCGACAAGGTGGTCCTCCCGCCATAGAGGGTACGTGAAAATACATCTCTGCCGAAACGGTCTGAACCCAGAAGATGTTTACCGCTTGGTTTTTCCAATCGTTCCGAGGGTTGCTGCTCCAATGGATTATGCGCTGTAAACAGCGGTGCTCCGGCTACAAGGACAACGATGATAATGAGCAGCACAGTACCCACCACAAGACTTATGGGATTTTTTGATTGGCACATAGGTTTCAATTTTGTTTTCCTTTATTATGAATTCGTGGATCAATAACAACATACATCAAATCGACCAATAAATTGATAGCGATTACCGCTGATACCATAATAACGGCATAGCCTTGTATAACAGGATAATCATGGAGCAGGACACTGTTCATGGCATAGTTTCCAATGCCGGGCCATGAAAAAATACTTTCAACGACGACCGAGCCTCCAATTAAGGTTGTAAAAGAAAGCGCAACCATGGTGACAATGGGAAGCAATGCATTCCTTAAGGCATGTCTGACTACAAGCCTTCTCGAAAGCCCTTTGGAGAGCGCAGAAACAATATAAGTCCGCCCTAACTCGGAAAGCAGATTTGCCCGCACCATCCGTATGAGCTGGGGAGCCCCCACCAAGCCCAAAGTGACCGCAGGGAGCCATAATCTGTGCAGCTCTGCACTGCTGCTGATCTCGTAAACATGGAAAGTCACCGAAAAGACTGACAGCAGCACCAAACCAATGACAAAAGCCGGAACAGAGGCAAAAGCTACACAGATAAACCGGATGATATTATCACGAAATTTCCCCGCTTTCAGTGCCGAGGTAATTCCGAAAAGCACTCCCAGCACCAGTTGGATTGCCAGGGCAGCTGTGGAAAGCAGCAGGGTGGCAGGGAGTCTTTCGGCAATCTCCGTTCCGACAGCTCTCCCGGTATGGATGGAAGTGCCCAGTTCAAAGCTCGTCAAACGTTTGAGCCACTGTATGTACTGTGTCATCAGATTCTGGTCCAACCCCAGCTGTCTCCGCAATTCATTTGCCCTTTCTTCATAGACCGCCGGATTGTTCACAGCCAGCTCTCCGGGCCGGCCCAAAAGCAATTCAATGGGATCCCCCGGAGCCAGGCGGATAAGTACAAATATAATAAGGCTTGCACAAAATAATGTGATTAAAGCACTTGCCACGCGTTGAAAAATCACTTTATACATTCCATCCACCGTAACCGCAATGTTTCACGCCTTTATTCGGCAGGGGAAAGGGACAAATTGGCATTGACCACATTCTCAAACTGGCGGAAGTGCGGCGTAAACCCATGAAGTGACGTGCTGACGGCGGTCAGCTCCGGACGGGGATATACACAAATGACCGGGGCCTGTTGTGCCACTCTGTGGATTGCCTTCAGCGCAAGCTCATGGCGCTCGGGTTCGCTGGAGGCGCTTTCCAACTGGGCAAGCAGTTTATTTGTTTCTTCGTCATTATATCCGCCATAGTTCGCTCCACCATCGGGAGAATACTGGCCTTTCAGCAATGATGCGATATTGCCGAAGGTCCCCCAGGCTTCAATGAACGCATCCCAGTCACCTGATTTGCGGGCGGTTTGGATGAGGCTGTAATCGCCGTGCTGTACCTCCACCTTAACGCCAAGCTTTGTCCATTGGTTTTGCAGAGCTTCTCCCAGGGCCTTGTCAACACCCCAGGTCATCAAACGGAGGGTCAAAGGCTTTCCGGCCTTATACCTGATACCGTCGGCTCCTGCCGTCCACCCGGCCTCTTCCAGCAACTTTGACGCTTTTTGTAAATCATATTTGTCATAAACCGCATTTTTTGCTTCTTTAAACGCCGGATTGGAGCCCAACCAGGTGGTAACGGGCGAACTTTGCCCTTCCGCCCCCAGAAGGAGCAGTTCTTCACGGTCCAACGCCCAGCTTAAAGCCTGTCTTACCCTGGCATCCTGCAGTTGGGGTCGTTTGAGATTCAGGTAGATTGTTTCGGTATTTGCAGCCGGTACGGCATGAATTTTTGCCACTTCGCTTTTTTCAAATTGCGCCATACTTGTGGCGGGTATGTTCATGACCACATGGTAGCGCCCGCTTAGGGAGGCAAGTGTCCTTGCCTTTTCATCGCTGATTTCCTCGTGTATCACTCTTTTGATGCTGGGCTTTTTCCCCCAATAATTTTCATTTACCTCCAGAACCATCTTTTGTTTGGGGATATACTCCACCACTTTGTACATTCCTGTAAAATCAATGGTGTCCACCTTGTCATAAGCGGCCTCTGCATTGTGGATAACCAGTTGGAAATAGGAAAGATTCAGCGGCACTGTCATATGTTCCTGTGCGGTTTTTACCTGCACCGTATAATCACCCAGCCTGGAAAAGCTCAAGCCTTCCAGAAAGGGCAACGCTTTCATATCCAGTTCTCTTGACCGCTCCAGGGAGGCTATGACCGCATCGGCATTTACTGCCTTTCCGCTCCAAAAACGCGCCTCTTTTCTTAATTTTATCTCCCATGTAGTCGCATCGATTTCCTTTGCACTCTCTGCGAGGGAGGGCTCTATGTTCCCTTCCGCACTTGCTTTAAAAAGTATTTCCGCGGCGCCCATATTGATCAGATAGTCTGCGGTAATAGGCACTACGGGATCCAAGCCTACCGCAATTTCCCGTCCGGCAATGACCAGCTCTTTATCTTGCGCTCCGCCAGTCTCTGTATTTGTTGCAGTCCCGGTATTTGTTGGAGTCCCTGTATCCGGTGCAGCCTCTTGACTGCATCCCGATGCCAGAAGGGCTACGCACACACACATTAATAAAAATGTAAGTAAAAGCTTCTTCATAATTAGACCTCCTTTTTCCACAACCATTGTGGACCTATTGTATTCTATTTTATTTTGTCTTATTTACCGCAATTTTGGGGCCCTCTATATTTTTATACAGCATAAAGCCAAGCATGGAGGCAAGGGCCAATACGCCATACAGGAACCAGGGAAGCATGTTTAAGCCGGTCTTTTTCGCCAGGTCAAAGAGAACTCCTCCCATAATGGAACCAAAACCGCTTCCGAGGGCAAATCCAAGGGAATTGGTGCCTAAATACATTCCCATCGCCTGGGGGTCAGCCATAGCAACCGCAATGGTTTGCTGGTTCGGCCTGGCCAGAAGCATACCCAGGGTAAAGAGCACAACGACCGCCAGAAACATATTTGTTGTGTTGACAAAGGATAGGAGCAGCAGTGCGCTTGCAATGGTAAAAATGCCGATCACTACACTCTGGCGGGGAGAATATTTGCGCAGCGTCAAAGATACCAGGGGATATTGCAGCACCGCAGTAACTGCCGCATAGACCGCCCACATCACCCCTACACTGTCCGCACTTCCTGAGAGTTCCTCAATGCGCAGGGGGAAGCTGATGTTAATCTGCGAAGCCGCCAGCCAGAAGACAACCATGAGAAGGGTAAAGACCAGAAACGGCCTGTCTTTTGCTACAGCCTTGAGCGAAGCTCCTATGGAGTATGAGCGCTCCTGCCGGATGATCGGCGGCATGGTAAACCGGGAAATAATAAAGGTTATCATAAAGCAAGCCGCAGCTCCAAAGCAAACCGCTTTGAAGTCCAGGTGCAGCAGGAAGACACCTAAAAGGGGTCCTATGGTACTGGCAATACCCGTTATGGTATTGTTCAGCGAATAGTACCGGGAACGGTTCTCTTCGGTGGTCAAGGTCGCAATAGCCGTCTGGTAAGGAGTCTCAAACAGTACTCCACCCAGGCCTGCGAGGACCATTGAAACCAGCAGCAGCGTAAAATTATTCGCAAAAGCCAACGTGACAAAGCCTATGGAGCGCAACAATACGCCGATACTGATAAGGCCTCTCACGTCAATGCGGTCTGCCAGGACCCCTCCCACCATGGCAAGCCCCTGCTGTGAAAATCGTCTTGTTGCCAGGGCAAAGGCTACGGCTGTTGCTGAAAAATTCATGTTATTTACATAATGTCCGATAATCAAGGGCATGATCATCTCAAAACCCACAACCATGAAAAAAGTGAAGAAAAGAAGTATCGTCAAGCCTCGGCGGTTTGTTCCGTGGGATTGAGCCATGAAACCGCACCTCCTATACCGCTTGCGCAACAGCTTGCATGCGTGTTCCCAGCATTTCATTGCTAAAGACCAAAGGCCCCTGCCTATCATAGCCTCCCACATGCGGCGCCGGTTTGTCAAAGAGCTGTAGCAGGCGGAAACCACAGCAGGAGAGGTAGCAGGCCAGCTCCTGCGGGAAAAACAGGCGGTGCCTCAGATGTTCTACAATGGGTTTACAGTCCCGGACATTCCAACTGTAGTCCCGTTCCAGTATTTGATTTGCCAGATCCATGGAAAAGCGCGTTTTAAGGGTAATAGCCGTATCTTCAAAAA
>JAFADI010000002.1 GCA_023424965.1 Bacillota bacterium | reverse complement strand
TCCATAGACACCAACAAGCATTTTGAGGGCCTGTTTACCCAGGGCAACGGCTATATGCATGTCAGGGGGACATTTGAGGAAGGACTGCCGGGAACAGCCCAGGATGAAGAATACATGCGTTTGCCTGTAAATGTGACCCTTGAAAAACAAAGGCATCCCATATCCAGGTGGGGAACCTTTATACCCGGCATTGTGGGCAAGCACCCTCTTTTAAAAGAGGAAATCATTAACCTTCCGTACTTTTTGGGAATGGATATTACTGCTGCAGGCGAAAAGCTCGACATGCAGTCATGCACGGTCAGGGAATACAAACGATGGCTGGATTTAAGGGATGGCTGCCTGCACAGAAGTTTTATATGGGAAACAAAAAAAGGTCTGAGGCTGAGGCTGGCATTCATGCGCTTGATAGACATGGCGGATAAACACCTTTGCCTGCAGCAGCTCAGCCTTGAGGCTCTTTCGGGGGAAGGACCCGTGGGGATTGAAAGCAGTATCGATTCCGGAGTAAGAACCAATGGATACAACCATTTTAAAAGGGTCATTCCCTCCGCTGAGGAAGCCTGCTTTGCAGCAGTTGAAACGGTTACGGACCAGGGGAACAGAGTTTTAATGCTGTCCGATATGGACGCTTCAGAAGAAATATACTGGGGGAAGTCGCTGAAAGGCCGGCGGGTGGTTTTGGCCGGGGAAAGACGGATGAAAGCAGGGGACAGCCTGACGGTATGGAAAGCCACCTCGGTAGTCACGGACAGGGACAAGGAGGAAGGTGAGCTTTTCGAAAGAGGACAAAAATACCTGGAGGTTTTCAGGACGGAGGGCAAAAAAGGGATCTATGAGCGTCATGCCAGAGCATGGAAGGACAAGTGGACAGCCGGGGATATAAAAATCGATGGAGACGAAGAAGCCCAACTGGCAGTGCGTACCTCCATCTATCATTTGATCCGTTCACATTGTGAGAATGATCCAAGGGTGGCGATATGTGCAAAGGGGTATGCAGGTGAAGCCTATTTCGGAAGATATTTCTGGGATACTGAAATCAATATGCTGCCATTCTTCATCCATACGGATCCTGAAGCAGCCAGAAATCTCATCATGTTCAGGTATAACACACTGGAGGGTGCCAGGAAAAATGCAAGGGAATACGGCTACAAAGGGGCACGCTATGCATGGGAATCGTCAATAACAGGTGAGGAGCAATGTCCATGCTGGCAATATGCCGATCATGAGGTGCATATTACCGCAGATATCGTATATGCCCTGTTCCATTATGCTTATGCAACGGGAGACTGGGAGTTCATCGGGAATTGCGGCATCGATATTCTGGTGGAAACGGCAAGGTACTGGGTTACGAGGGTGGATCGGAATCCCCGGGGTTATTACGAGCTGCTGGGGGTCATGGGTCCGGACGAATATCTCCCAATGACAAAAAACAATGCATTTACCAATCGCATGGTCAAATTCAGCTTGAATAAAACCGTTGAATACCTTGATGGAATGAGGAGCCGGGATTTGAAGGGATATAAGGAGGCGGCCGGAAGGCTGGGACTCCGGGAGAGTGAGATCGACAAATTCAGGGAGGTGGGGGAGAAGCTGGTACTTCCTTATGATTCGCGGACGGAGATCATTCCCCAGTCGGAAGATTTTGCCGGCTTTGCGGATTTGGATTTTAATGAAATCTGGAAGGACAGGACCAGACCCTTCGGGCATTTTGTCTCCCAGGAGAAGAACTACCGCTCCAAAGCATTGAAGCAGGCGGACGTACTTCAAATGATGCTGTTGTTCCGCCAGGATTTTACCAGGGAACAGCTAACGAAGGCCTATGACTATTATGAACCCATGACAACCCATGATTCTTCCCTGTCTGCGGCTGTTCACGGGATTGTTGCATCCTGGATGGGCAGAAAGCAGGAAGCAGATAAATTTCTTCGAAAAGTGATGGACATGGATTTGTCCCTTGAGAAAAAGGGAGCCGCCGAAGGGATACATATTGCAAACTGCGGCGGACTATGGCAGATGGTGGTCTATGGCTTTGCAGGCCTTAAAAGCGCCATGTGGGAAAGCGGAATAAAATTGGAGCCCCATTTGCCGGAGAAATGGAAAAGGCTTGAGTTTCAAATTATTTGGAAAGGCCGGAAATACAGCGTTGTTGTAACCCAGGAAAACTACGAAGTGACAGAAATAAACGGAGAACTCATGCGGGAGGTGACGGCATGAAAGCTTTTAAAGCTGCAATTTTTGATCTGGACGGGGTAATCGTAGACACGGCAAAATATCATTTTCTCGCCTGGCGAAGGTTGGCCGGGGAACTGGGGTTTGAATTTACAGAGAGGGATAACGAACGACAAAAGGGTGTCAGCCGGATGGAATCCCTTGAAATCCTCCTGAAAGTGGGAGGGGTGACGGATTTATCCCAGGTGAAAAAAGAGGAGCTGGCAGCCAGGAAAAATGAATGGTACAAGCAGTACCTCGATGAAATGACCCCGGCGGACCTGCTCCCGGGCGCAAAAGATTTCCTGAAATATCTGAGGTTTAGAGGCATCAGGATTGCTCTTGCCTCCGCCAGTAAAAATGCGCTGTTTATTTTAGAGAAACTGAATATCACCGGACTTTTCGATGCGATTGTTGACGGAAACACCATCTCAAAGGCCAAGCCGGATCCTGAAGTGTTTTTGAAGGCGGCGGAAAAATTGCGCACCCATCCCTCGGAATGCTTTGTATTCGAAGATGCCGAAGCAGGTGTTGAAGGCGCAAAAAGTGCGGGGATGCGGGTGGTAGGGATAGGTGACAGGGATATACTCAAAAAAGCGGAAATCGTTGTCAATGGATTCCCGGAAATTGAGCCTGTGGCTTTATTAAGCCACATCGGTGAGGTGAATTGCAGTTAAGTGGCCGTTTGCTGCTGCTTGGTTATAAAAATGATCGGGTTCGATGACCCTATATTTCGCGCTGCCTTTTCGTTTTTGCCGGTGCCATATGGATTGCTCTTGACTCTATGCCCATCACCGCTTCGGCAAAAGCCTCGGAAAGGGTGGGGTGAGCATGGATGGTTCTGATTATATCTGATGCGGTTAGATGATTCTCGATTGCCAATACCGCTTCATGGATAAGGTCGCTTGCATGAGGACCCATGATATGCACACCCAGCACTTTTCCGGTATCGCTTTCCGCCAGCACCTTCACAAAGCCTTCTTCCTCGCCCAGCGTGAGAGCTTTTCCATTGGCTCCGAACAAGAATTTACCGGTAGTATAGCTTATGCCAAGACCGTCTGCTGCTTCCGGCGTCAGGCCGACGGAAGCAATTTCGGGAAAGGAAAAAATACAGCTCGGTACGGCATCGTAATTTACATGGCCCCGTAAGCCCATGATCCCCTCAACGGCGGCCTTTCCCTCCTCAGCGGCCACATGGGCCAGCATCTGTCCGCCGGTAACATCACCGGCAGCATAAATACCAGGGAGGCTCGTCTGATAATTTTCATTCACCTTAATGCCCCCGGCATCGTAGGCAATGCCCAAAGAGTCCAGATTTAAACCGCCGGTGTTGGGAGACCTTCCTGTAGAAACAAGGACCGCTTCAGCAGGAAGCGCCAGCTCTCCCTTTTTCCCTTCGGAAAAAACCAACAGGCCCTTCTCGGCAGGCACTACTTTCTTTACACAAACTTCATTTTCTATGGCTATTCCCTTCTTTTTGAGGGAAAGGGCAATTTTCCTGGAAATCTCGCTGTCCTGGGCAGGCAGTATTCTGGGTAAAAACTCCAGGATGGTAACTTGAGAGCCAAGGGCGTTGAAAATACCGGCAAATTCAATGCCGATGACTCCGCCGCCCACAACAACCAGGGTTTTGGGGATGTTTTCCAGTGTCAAAAGCTCGTCACTGGTCATGACCCCCGGTAGGTCCATTCCCGGGATTGGCAGATAAGTGGAGAGGGAACCGGTGGCAATAAGGATGTGCCTGGCTTTGAGAACAATTGTCCGGGCATCTGAAGTTAAGACTTCAATGGTATTTTCGCCCATCAGCCTTCCTTTCCCTGACAGCAGCTCGATGGAATTAGCCTTTAAAAGCTGGGATATGCCCGATTTGAGCCGGTCAACAATTTCCTGCTTCCTGCCGAGGATTTTCCGCAGGTCGATGGAAACCCTGCCAAGCTGAATGCCGAATTCCTCTGAACGGCTCAGGTCGTGAAGGAGCTGTGCATTTCGATATAACGCTTTGGTAGGGATGCAGCCCCTATTCAGGCATGTTCCGCCAAGCTTATCCTCCTCGATCAGAGTCACGCCCGCACCAAGCTGTGCGGCCCTGATGGCGGCGGTATATCCTGCGGGACCGCCGCCGATAATGATGATGTCCTTTTCCATATTTCCCTCCATGGATAGAAAGCTATTCGCAAAACGGCGTGTACTTGAGTACCGGACTGCGGGCAGCCCGGGCTTCATCCAGCCTTGAGACGGCGGTATTGTACGGAGCGCCTTTTACCAATTCCGGATTTGTTTTTGCCTCTTCAGCAATCTGTATCATGACAGAGATAAATTCATCCAGTGTCTCTTTGCTTTCCGTTTCCGTAGGCTCGATCATCAAGGCTTCCTTTACGATCAAAGGGAAATAAACCGTTGGGGGATGGTAGCCGAAATCAAGCAGCCGTTTGGCGATGTCAAGGGTTGAAACGCCGGAATCCTTCTGTCTTTGTCCGGAAAAGACCACCTCATGCATGCAGGTTGTTTCGTAAGGCAAATGATAGTAATCCTTTAGCTTATGCATAACATAATTTGCATTGAGAACGGCGTTTTCCGATGCTTTGCGGAGGCCGTCGGGACCCATTGAGAGAATATATGTGTATGCCCTGACCACCACACCAAAATTCCCATAAAAGGATTTTACTCTCCCGATGGACAGCGGACGCCGGTCATCAAGGAAATATTCCCTGCCTGTAAACTCCACCACGGGATAGGGAAGGAAGGGCACAAGCTCCTTTTTGACGCCGACGGGGCCTGATCCGGGACCGCCGCCGCCATGGGGCGTACTGAAGGTCTTGTGCAGGTTCAAATGGACCACGTCGAAGCCCATATCCCCCGGCCTTGATATTCCCATGATTGCGTTGGCATTGGCTCCGTCGTAATACAACAGGCCTCCCGCCTGGTGGACCAGGTCCGCAATAATATGTATGCTGCTGTCAAACAGGCCCAGGGTATTGGGGTTGGTCAGCATAAGTCCGGCAATTTCATTGCTCAGGACAGCCTTCAGTGCTTCAACATTGACCATACCCTGCGCATCCGATTTCACTTCCACCACGTCAAAACCCACAACTGCTGCGGAAGCGGGATTTGTTCCATGAGCCGAATCCGGGATGATAAGCTTTTTCCTTGAAAAGTCACCCTTGCTTTCGTGATATGCCTTAATGATCATAAGGCCGGACATTTCACCGTGAGCCCCGGCGGCAGGCTGGAGGGAAACCCTTTCCATACCGGTTATTTCGGAAAGCATCTGATCGGTTTTATACAGCAGCTCAAGGCAGCCCTGGACTGTTTCGGCGGGCTGATAGGGGTGTACCTTTGAAAACCCGCTCATGCGTGCGGCATCCTCGTTGACCTTGGGATTGTACTTCATCGTGCAGGATCCAAGCGGGTAGAAACCGGAATCCACCCCATGGTTCAGCTGTGACAGCCGGGTAAAATGACGGATTACATCAACCTCACCGACTTCAGGCAAGGCAGGCGGCGCCTCCCGCAGGAGCTGTTCCGGAATCAAGGCGCCAAGATCAATTTCAGGCACATCGGATTCAGGAAGAGAGCATGCCATCCTTCCGGGCTGACTCATTTCGAAGATGAGCTTTCTTTCTCCTTTAATCATAGGGACACCGCCTTTTCAACAAGATGGTCTATTTCCTTCTTTGTGCGCTTTTCTGTCACGGCTAAAAGCCAGGTGCCTTCCATACCGGGATATTTCTTTTCCAATGCATAGCCGCCCAGGATTCCCTCTTTCAACAGCCTGCCGTTCAGTTCCTCCACATTTCCATGATACCTGACCGCAAACTCCTTAAAAAATGGGGCAGTAAAGACAGGGGAGAAGGACCCGGTATCCAATAGCCGCTGATAAGCATAATGAGATTTTTGAACACACAGCGAAGCCACCTGCTTAAGGCCTTCTTTCCCCAAAGAAGTAAGGTAAATAGCGGCGGTCAATGCATTCAGGGACTGGTTGGAGCAGATGTTGGAGGTGGCCTTTTCCCTCCGGATATGCTGCTCTCTGGTTTGAAGGGTGAGGACAAAAGCTCTTTTTCCGTTGCTGTCCACCGTTTCTCCCACAATTCTTCCGGGCATTTTTCTCATTAATTCCGTTCTGGCGGCCAGAAATCCGAGATAAGGCCCTCCAAAGCTCAGTTGATTTCCCATGGATTGGCCTTCACCCACAACGATATCCGCACCCAATTCTCCCGGCGACTTCAGCAGTGCGAGGGAAATGGGATCACAGCTTGCAATAAGCAGGGATTTGTTCCTGTGGACCAGATCTGCCAGCTCTTTCAAGTCTTCAAGAATACCGAAAAAGTTTGGCGTTTGGACAATTACCGCCGCGGTATCCGGGGTCAAAAGGCGTTCAAGCAGTGGTAAATCCGCTTTTCCGTCTCTGTACCCGTATTCGGCGATCTGGCTGCCATTGAAACGGGCATAGGTATTTAAAACCTCCCGGCTTTCGGGATGCGTGGTTTTTGCCACAAGGATCCCTTTCCTTTTTGTCGCCTGGCATGCCATGGAGGCCGCTTCAGCAAGTGCGGTGGCCCCATCGTACATGGATGCGTTTGATACATCCATTCCTGTAAGGAGGCATATCATGGTCTGGTACTCGAAAATTGCCTGAAGCGTACCCTGGCTGATTTCCGGCTGATAAGGAGTGTACGCGGTATAAAATTCCTGCCGGGATGTGAGATGGCTGATAACGCTGGGGATGTAATGGTCGTACGCTCCCGCGCCAAGAAAACAGACCAGGTTGTCGGTATTCGCATTTTTGTCCGCCAGCTGCCGCAGGTAAGGGAGGATTTCCATTTCCGGCATTGCTCTGGGAAGTGCCAGGGGACGTTTAAGCCTGACTTCTTCAGGCACCTCCGCAAACAAATCCTCAATCCCGTGCATGCCCATGCTCTGAAGCATCTCCTGCTGCTGTGCCTCCGTGTTAGGGATATAATTTGACATCATTATTCCTCCTCCGAGCAGAATACTTCATATTCGCCGGCATTCATAAGGGCATCCAGCGAAGAAGCATCCTTTACCTCCAATACGGCAATCCAGCTTTCAAAGGGATTTTCATTAAGGCAGCCGGGATTGTCGGTGAGTTCCTCATTAATCTCTACCACTTTTCCTGCTACGGGAGTGTAAATGTCCGAAGCCGCTTTCACGGATTCAACCACGCCCAGGACGCTTCCCGCTTCCAGGCAGGCTCCCGGTTCAGGCAGCTCCACAAAAACAATCTCCCCCAGGGCATGCTGCGCAAAATCCGTTATTCCCACGCAGACCCTGCTGCCCTCTGTTTTCACCCATTCGTGATCCTTTGAATACTTCAGTCCTTCAATTATTTTCATAAGCCCAATCCTCCATAAATTTATTGTGATGCTTATTGCGTAGCAACAAGGTGCTTATCTTTTATACTTTTTTGAGTAGAAAGGCAGTTTGATAATCCGGGCTTTGATGGGTTTCTCCCGGATCAGGATGTCTACCTCTGTTCCTTCCGCAGAACACCCGGCTTCAACCAGGGCCATGCCGATATTCTTATCAAGGCTGGGAGAATAGCTTCCGGAGGTTACTTTTCCTACGGTCCTTCCATTTGCGGATACTTCGTAATTGTTTCTAGGGATTCCCCTGCCCAGCATTTCGAAACCAACCAGCGTTCTTTTCAGGCCGGATGAATGTTGAAGCGACAGGCTTTCCATCCCATTGAAATTTTCCTTGTTCAATTTGACAAAATTACCAAGCCCCGCTTCAAGGGGGGTTATTTCCATGGACAATTCATGTCCGTAAAGCGGTAAAGCAGCCTCGAACCGGAGGGTATCCCTGGCGCCTAAGCCCACAGGCACGATGCCTTCCTCTTTTCCAGCCGCTAAAAGCTGTTCCCATATTCCAGCCGCATTTTCTGCCGGTATATAGATTTCAAACCCGTCTTCACCGGTATACCCTGTCCTTGAAAGGATTGCCTTCACCTCCCCAAGCATCACATCGGGTTTGAAATAGAAGAATTTTATTTCGTTCAGGGCTGTGCCGGCCAGCTTTTGTAAAACCGTTTCCGCTTTCGGGCCCTGTATGGCAAGCTGGGCATAGGCATCAGAAACATTCTCGACGGCTACCTGGCCCTCTAGGTTCTGCCGGATCCATTCAAAATCCTTCTCGGTATTTGAAGCGTTTACAACAAGCAGATAGTTTTCGTTGGAATACTTGTATACCAGTAAGTCATCAACGACTCCGCCATCCAAATAGCACATGGGGGAGTAAACCACCTGAAATTCTTTCGCGGCAGCGATGTTGTTGGTGATCAGCTTCTGAACCAGTTGCGTGGCATCCTTGCCCTTTACGGTGATTTCCCCCATATGGGAGACATCAAAAAGTCCTGCTGCATTCCGCACCTGCCGGTGCTCCTCGATGATACCGGTATACTCAACCGGCAGGCTCCATCCTCCAAAATCGATCATTCTTCCGTTTAACTTACAGTGATTTTCGTAGAGCGGCGTCTTTTTCACAAATACGACCTCCTGCTGCAAAGAATATGGAAATAACAACCCTTCGTCTTACGACGCAGGGACCTTGCTGTGTACGCACAAAAAAAAGGAAGACAACAAGAATAACCTGTCATCTTCCTCTGTTTCCTGACCTGAGAGATTTCTCTCCGCATTTTGGCGGAACATTGCTCCTTCGGTGCGATACAATACCAACTTTTCAGAGTTTTGTCCGGATACGGTCCTTTTACCTGAAAGGTTCACAGCAAATGGACAGTTTGCTGCTTGCTTCTTCGGTGCCTGTATTTACAGGACTCTTCCGTATTCATCATCCAAAGTATTTATTTGGTACTATTATTATATATCAATATTATAAAAATGCGTATAACTTTTTAAAAGAATCTCTCTTTATTATGAAATTTATTTACCGCCCATTAGCGCTTTATAAAATGATCCATGTACTGCAATCATCGACGTTATGTGGTAAAGTAGTACATAAGGAGAATGTGCAAAATGAAAACGAACTGTGATTGCTGCATCAACTATATTTATGACGAAGACTATACCTGTTATGTATGCCAGGCTAATCTGGACGAGGATGAAATGGCAAAATTTTTGAGGAATTCATTTGATGATTGCCCCTATTTCCAGTTGAATGACGAATACAAAACGGTAAGAAAACAGATGTAATATATAAAAATCAATCAGGAGAGGCGGGATATGATGAAAAGACTTTTGGCGTTACTATTGGCTTTAGGGATTGTGGCCGGAGGCTATACCGTGAGCCTGGCAGAGGAACCTGTTCTCAAACTCAGATTGTATGCACCCACCTATATGTTGAGCTATCTTGACAGTGTGCTGTCCTACGGCATAGGGCTTAGAGCTGCCGATGGAACAGAAAAGGTTGTGACCCTTCCAGAGAAAAGCAGCACGGACGGCATACCCTATAAATATCAAAACAATATTATATTGCCGGTAAAGGCAGAGGAGGTTGCAGGGAATACTATCACCTATGCCTTTGTGACGGTTTCGGTAAAAATGGGTAACGGAGAAAATGAGAACAGGACCTATTATTATAACAGCGACGGGACCTCAAGCTTCTTTAAAGAAGCGATTGCCTGGGAAAAGGATGAGGATAAGGAAATAATGGTTTATCTGAGCTCCCTTTATGTGGTAACCATAAGGAATGATGCGACGGTCAATGATTATTATCTCAAACCTGCCGGAGATGATGAGCGCGGCAGGCAGGTGTATTTTGATGCGAATAATAAAAATGTCAAACTGATAAACAAGGATAATCATGTATATATCCCAATCCGGTGTCTGGCTGAGTTATTCAAATTTAAAGTAGATTATTCCAATGAAGGGGAATACACAAGAGTAGACATAACAAGTTCCGACGGTAAAACCAGTATAAGTTTAAAAACCGGACAGAGCGCATTTGTTAAGAATGGGGGTACCGAGCCGTTTATTGATGGAATGGCGCCATTCATATCGGAAGGGAGAACCTACGTGCCGGCCAGGTTCCTCGAAAGCCTGGGCATGGGCGTGGAATACAGCCTGGCCAACAAAATGATTTATATCAAACCAAGGACCAATGAAATCTTAGACTGACAAATATATTGGAGGGGGTCTTCTATGGAATTATATGAAGCTATCTATTCAAGAAGAACGGTTCGGGACTTTATTGAAAAGCAGATTGATGTTGAGATTATTAAGAAGATTATTGATGCGGGGTTGCAGGCACCTTCCAATAA
>JAFADI010000151.1 GCA_023424965.1 Bacillota bacterium | reverse complement strand
TAGACACCTACCTCTCCACCGCCGTCGTTATGTTGTTGCTTCCGCCCTTGATGGCCCGGAACTTGACCCTGGTCATGACTCCGGTCCAGGTGCTCCCTTCCGCAACAGCCTGCTCAAATTTGAACTTTACAACCCCGCTTTCCTCATCCAGGAGGGTCACGTTTATTTTCGTACCTGCAATGAGCCCCATCAGTTTGTCTGCTTCGGGTGTGTCTCCATAAATGTCAATCAGTTCTACCATCCCAGGGTCATAATTTACCACATAGGTATTGCCGCTGAAATCACTGACATCGGCAGCGGCCACCAGAAGGGATATCTCTTCTCCGGCCCTTGTTGTCACGCCGGTGGTATCGCTGGCTGTGGCACTTGTACCGCAGTCAAGCCACTGGGTTTCCTCGCCGGAAGCATTTCTTGCCTGGACCCAGCCTCTGTAAGTAGTGGAGGAAGACAGGCCGGTAAAAGTCCATGCAGTTAAACTTGCCTGCCAGCCGCTGTCTGCGACCCTTTGTCCATTGTCCGGATTTGTCAGCACGGCACGGAATTCAGTATCCTCGGGATTGCCGCCAGGCTCCCAGCCAAGTGCCAGGCTGTTCTTTGCCGCGCTTCCCCAGGAAGGGTCTGAAGGCATCTCTGCCAAGGTGACGCACTCAACTTTTGAGCTCCACTCTCCGGCACCGGTGGAATTTTTCCCCCTCACCCTGTAATTATATTTCTGATTGGGGTTCAGTCCCGAATGCGTATAACTAGTACTGCTGCCCGCGTCCTTTGCGGCTCCGTCGATTTCCAGCTCATAGCCCGCTGCACCGCTGATTCCGCTCCAGGCCACAATAATCTCATCCGGTGCCATTGCAAAGGCGGTTATCGACGTTGCTTTCGCCGGAACAGTGCCACTGCTGCCGGGAAGCTCCTGCAGAATGGAATCTCCTTTCTTGATGGTGCCGTTATTCCCGCCTTCCACCAAATCAATCCGTGAGGTATCGTCGTAGTTGATTACGGAGCCTTTTGCACCCTCTTCAATAATTAATTTCTTTATCCTGCTGCCTTTAAGCAAAGTAACGGCCGTAGTGCCCTTGAGCCGCAGAGTTTCTATCTGGGATCTGTTAAATTCTATGTTTCCTCGAAAGGCCACGATTTTTTTCGAATTGAAGTTTTCGAACTGTGTTTTGGAATTTGACACTTTCGGTGCGATGTACAGGGTGCCGCGGGCCGTTATTCCTTTAAATATGGAGTTGGAGGCACAGTCAATTAAATTCCTGTCCCCATCCCCTGTATATTCACCCGAAGCATCCCGGTATTCTCCCATAAGGTTGTCCAGCAGCTTGACAGCCTCCGCCCTGGTGATGTTCGCCCGGGGACCCAGGGTCCCGTCAGGCCTTCCTTTCATGTAGCCGCCTTCTTTCATCGCACTGCATGCTTCGGCTGCCCAGACCTCAATGTTCTGATGGTCTTTGAAAGCTTCAAATGACTGCTTGTTGGAGGCTTCAAGGGCAAAAATCCTGGCCAGCGCCACAGAGGCTTCCTGCCTTGTAAGATATGCTTCCGGCTTTATGGTCCCGTTGCCATAGCCCTGCAAAACCCCTGCCTTCACGGCACATGCGATATCTCCCGCATACCAGTCGCCAGGCTTCACATCGGAGAAGCTGGTATTGCCTTTCTCTGTAAAACCGAATATCCGGTTGAGCAAAGCGGCAAATTCCGCCCTTGTAATCGGATTGTCCGGCTTTATACTCCCGTCGGTGTTCCCTTTCAAAAGTCCTTTCGCCAGCCAACCGGTTATTTCTTTATTTGCCCAATGAGAACTGTAGTCGGATACGGCATAGGATGTGTTTATACTGAAAAATAATAAGGATAGAACAAAAGCAAATAGAAGCACTGATTTTAATTTCATCATCGCATTCTCCATTTTTCGACATTATTTTTATAAAATCCTCTATATTTGTAAATAATTAGAATTGTTATTTAATTTAATATAATACCTGATTTTCTGCGGATTGTAAACAAAATTTGACTTTTTTCTTATTATGTACCAGAAAAAAACCTGTTTCCGGGTGAAAAGGGTATTTCACGCAGAAACAGGCTTTTAGGCATATCCTTTTTAATAGTACTTTGTCAGGTTGGTAAAAGGCATTATTTATGGAGAAAAGGCTTCACTCTATGAGGAATGCTTCAAGGCACAAAAGGAATGGGAAACAGACTGGAATGACCTGTAAGTAAGGACCTGGAGCTTTCGTCCCAATGATCTTCTGTTCTTCTCTGCACCGGGTGCTTTGAAGTCTTTTTGGAATAAACAATGCCATTTTAACATCGTAGAATTAAATCATATAATAAAGCACAACTTTAAAGCAAAGGGCTGGCGAGCCGGCTCAAACCCCCGCATCTTCCGTTCCCGCGGCTGCCTCTTCAGGAACGGGCACCTCATAGCTTCCGCCGTATTCATCGTAGTTGATCTCAATGGAAGTGTCCATTTGGGGTTTTATCCCTTCCATCTCCACAACTCCGCCCACCTTCATTTTTACATTCTTCACCAGGTTGGTGTCGCTGTCCAGCAAAAGCTCCAGGTAATAGCTGCCCGCCTTAAAACTTTTTACGCTGCTCTGTCCGCTCATGGCCCTTGTGAATAATTTTTCCAGGTACACATTGCCCTTTAACAGCACTTCTCCGCCCATCGCCGGGTACTCCACCGTCAGACCCGCACAGGCCGTGTCTTCCGTGCTGATAATGTTTATAAAGTCATTGTCTGCAAAATAACCGCCCGTTCCGGTGTTCTGGAGCCGCACCCTCTCCCAGGGTCCTGAAGGCTGTTTTCTCACAAACTGGTCCTCATCGGTAAAAATGTACTCAACCACAGGCTTTTTATCCTGCATATCCAGCTCCATCCACAGGTAGGTATTCTTTTTTTGCCTGTCTTGAATCCCTGTCCCGTTTGCACCGATGCCCACCTTGATGTTCCCGTTCCTCAGCTCCGAGTTCATACTCAGCCTGAACCTGGCTTTGTTGACAGTATCCATGGCCTTCTGCGTTTTTTCCAGGATGTCTTTTATACTGTCAAAATCCTTCTCATCTCTTATATACACGGTGGAAGTGGCTCCATCCCAGACCACCTTTTTGTTGAGGCTTTGGGAAATGAACCTGGCGGGAATGTATATCCTGCCCTTATAGTTTACCGGAGGCGCATCAAGGGCAGCGGGCTCGTCATTGACAAAAGCGGTGCCGGAATTTACTTTAAGGTATATCCTGGTGTCGTCCTTGACCACAGTCACGCTTTCCTCTTCTCCGTTCCACTGAATGTGTTCATCGTCATTTTGCACGCCCAGGTCCGCGAGGATGGATCTCAAAGGCAAAAGGGTCCTGTCCTTGACGATGATGGGAACTTCACTGTACGTCGTCAGCTTGCCGTCAACAATGATTTTAATGTTCGGGCTCTCCAAAAAGCCCTCTGCCGCAGAAACCACCGAAGAAGCAAGCATCACCGCCAGAAGACTCAAAAGCAGTATTCTAAAAGCAATTTTCTTCATTACTCTACCCCCAATATTGATAACTTTTCCAAACTTTATGTCTCTAAGAATATATTATTTGAGTAAAGAAAAAATAACCTGTTCTTTAAACGGGTTATTTTTATCGATGCGGCTTATTGGCTCCGGACCCTAATAGGCCTGGTCTACAAACTGCATTGCGTTGCCTATGTCAAAAAACCTGTCGGGGATGATGAGCTTTGTCGGCAGCTTTTCCCCCCTGGAATGCCTTTCGATGGCGTCAAAAACGCTGGGACCCAGCCGGGGATTGCATTCAATGGAGGCCCCCAGTTCCCCTGCAATGATGGCTTTTAACGCATCCTTTTCCCCATCCACCGACACGATGGCCACATCCTTGCCGGGGATGATCCCTGCGGCCTTTAATGCCTGTATGGCTCCAATTGCCAGCTCGTCGTTATGGGCGAAAATACCGTCGATTTTCTTTGAGCTGGATTTGATGATATTCTCCAGGATCTTTTGCCCGCCCACCCTTGTAAAATCGGAGGGAGGCGAATCCACCAGGTAGATGTCGGGATATTTGCTGATGGCATTGATAAAGCCTTCGGAACGGTCCATGGCCACGGATGAGCCTGCGGTCCCCAGGATATTGATTACATTTCCCTTTCCCCCCAGTTTTTTTGCCAGCCATTCGCCGGCCCGTTCCCCCTGCTGGATGAAATCCGAGCCTATAAAGGTGACGTAGTCCTCTCCCGGAGTTCCGTAAGCCGCCCTGTCCACAAGCATCACCGGAATCCGGGCCTTCTTTGCGGCCTGAAGGGCGGGAGCCAGGCCTTCAAACTCCCGTGGGGCCAGAATGATATAATCCACCTTCCGGGAAATGATGTACTTCACATCCTCCACCTGCTTTTTTGCCTGGCTCTCGGCATCGGTGCACAGCAAATCATAGCCCCTTTTTTTCGCTTCCTCCACAATACTGTTGGTTTCCGCGATTCTCCAGGGATTGGTATTTTCCATCTGGGAAAAGCCTATCTTAAGCTTTCCTGTTTCATTGGGGGAATAGGCTTCCGTTTCGGCTTCCTTGCCAGACCCGCCTTTACAGGCTGAAACGGTTGAAAGCAAAGTTATTCCCACTGCGAGAGCAGTCAAACATCTGAAAAACCGGCCCATCATATCCCCCTCTGAAAAATTCATGTTATGGCCTCTGGCCATAGTTGTCTCTACGTAGAATTATACCACACCATTTTCCATTAGAAAATATTAGGAATAACAAAGCCGGTATTTCTCAATCATCATTGGCGTATCTATGCCTCCAGTTTGAACCGGGCAATGCTTCCTTCCATCTCCAGCGCAAGCTCCGAAAGCAGGGAGGATGAGGACGTCACTTCCTGCAAATTCGCCGATTGCTGCTCCACCGATGCGGAAATCACCTCTCCTTCCATCTGGTTTTCCTTTGCAATCCTTTCAATTGCCTCCATGCTTGTATGGATGAGCTCCACGCTCTTGCTGATGTCATGCAGGTCATCGGTTATTTCCATGATGTCCCCGTTGACGATAGTATTAGCCTCTTTGATTGCTTCAAAATACTCCCTGGCCTTTCCTGCCGTTTCATTCCCCGCTGTCAGCCTGGATATGCTGTCCTTCATCTTGTCGTTCATGGTGACGGACTCCGTCTGGACCTCATTGATGATTTCCCCGATGCGCTTTGCGGAAGCACCCGACTCCTCCGCCAGTTTTCGTATCTCCTGGGCAACCACGGCAAAACCCTTTCCTGCCTCTCCTGCCCTGGCGGCTTCGATGGAGGCATTCAGGGCCAGCAGGTTAGTCTGGGAAGAGATATTGCCGATGGTTTTCAATATATTGCCCATTTCATGCGCGCTTTCATTTAATTTTCCTGTCACCTCGGAGGTTTCAAAAATCCCATCGGTAATGCTCTTCAACTGCTGCATGAA
>JAFADI010000205.1 GCA_023424965.1 Bacillota bacterium | reverse complement strand
TTTCCGGAGATTAGTGCCCCCCCACAGGTATTGCTTGTACACAGGTTTAAATTTAAGCGGATACAGCATTTTACCTTCCCCCTTTACAAAAATAGTTTCAGACCCGTCTGCCTTCACGCAGACATTTGGTATGTTTGGTATTAACTTTAAGTTTTATATACCATTATATTTTTATTCTATGTCTGATATGCCATATATGTCAATATGTTATATTTAATATACCATTTATATAAGATTTGCGGAAATTACCAGGTCACCGGATAAAATCCTCCCAGGCATCCGGTCCCCTCCTGCTTTTGGCCGGATTTGCCGTACAAATGGCTTAAAAACAAAAAAGGCACCTCCACAGGTTGTACCCCTGTGGAAATGCCTTTACTTCTCATTGAATTATTTTAGAAATTTCACGCCCGAAACCTGTATCCCGCCCCCCATACCGTATCGATATACTGCGGCTTGGAAGGGTCGGGCTCTATCTTCTCCCGGACCCTGGCGATGTGGACCGTCACGGTGGATGCATCCCCCAGTGCGTCAAGACCCCAGATCCTTTCAAAGAGTTCTTCCTTTCCGAAGACCCTGTTTGCATTCTGCACCAGGAAGAAGAGCAGATCAAATTCCTTTTGTGCCAGGTTGACCTCTGCGCCGTTTACAAAGACTCTCCTGGCCTCCTTCTGGATCTCAAGGCCTCTGATCAGAAGCTTTCCGTTATCCTTCCCGCTTCCGAAGCGCTCCCTCAACCGCTCATATTTTTTCAGGTGGGCGTTGACCCTGGCCACCAGTTCACCGGAGCTGAAGGGCTTTGTTATATAATCGTCGGCCCCCAGGCCCAGACCGTTTATTTTGTATATCTCTTCCTGTCTGGCCGACACCAGGAGCACGGGAATATCACTTGTTTCCCGTACTTTCTTCAAAACCTCGAAGCCGTCCATGCCGGGCAGCATGATGTCCAGGATAAGCAGATCATACTCTTTTTCACGCAGCTCTGCCAGACCTTCTCCTCCGCTGCCTGCAACCGTTACCGAATAATTGCTTATTTCCAGGTAATCCTTCTGCAGGTTCGCAATGCTCGGGTCGTCTTCAATAATCAGTATGTTTTTCAATTCCTCCGTGCCCCCATACTTCTCAATATTTCTTCAGCGACAGGATAATGCCCGTTCCCTCTCCCGCATTACTGACCGCCCATATTTTCCCGTCATGGCCCTCCACAATCTGTTTTGCGATTGCCAGGCCAAGTCCGCTGCCGTCGGTACTCTTTCTTGACGCATCCTCACGGTAAAATCTTTCGAAGATGTGAGGAAGTGCCTCCTGTGAGATACCTTTCCCATTATCCCTTATTTCTATCAAAGCCGAGGTGCGGGTTTCCCTGAGGATTACCTCCACCCGGCCGTCAGGCCTCTCCATGTATTTTCTGGCATTGTCCAGGATGTTTTGTAGAATCCTTTTGAACCTTTCCCGGTCGATCAGGGCATAAATCCGGCCTTCCGCTTCGCACCGGAGCAGCAAATCGAGCTTCGACTTCTCAAATTCCGGTTTGCTGTCTGCCACACAATACTCCAGGTAATCTTTCAGGTCGGTCCTTTCAAAGTCGAAAGGGATTTGATTCATGTCAAGCCGTGAATAGAGCAGCAGGTCGTCGATCATGGAATTTACCAGGAGCGCCTTGTCCCGGACCGTTTCAAGATAGGCCTGCATCTTTTCCGGCGTCTTCGCCACCCCGTCCAGAATACCTTCAATGTAGCCTTTGATGGAAGTGACAGGCGTCTTGAGGTCATGAGAGATACTGGATATCAGGAACTTCCGGTTGTCATCATACCTGGCCTGCAGGTAGACCGACTCCTTAAGCTTGAGCCTCAACTGCTCCAGCGTTCTGCAAAGCTCCTTTATCTCACCGTCTCCCTCTTCAGCGATTTCATTGCTCAATTCTCCTGCGCTGATCTTTGCCGCTGCGGCTTTAAGCCTGGAGATGGGTGCCGTGACCCCTTTTGAAAAAGCGATGGATACCCAGAGATTCAGCCCCAGAAAAGTAAGCACAAAAACAACGATGGTGAAAACCGCCAGGGCCTGGTAGAAATTCATCCGGAGCTTTACAGGCGCCAGCAGGAGCAGGGAAGCCTCCGTTCCCCCACCCGCCTTGAAATCCACCCTGTCAACCAGGTATGTCCTTCCCTCCAGCTCGATGATATTGTTTCCGGAATCCTCCCCCGAATACACCAGACATTTTTCTATATCCATCCGGTCAAATTTCCTTGTGGAAAACAGTTCTTCCCTGTCCCGCACAAGGAGGGCCTCCGCCCCGAGGGCTTTTACGCTTGCGGCCAGATCACTCCGGTAATTGTCCCCCAGGTATTGCTCAAATTTTGTGGTATCGACCTTTTTCTTAATCTCTTCAAAGCCCGACTTTACCTCTGCCACCCGGATCAAATCGTTTATGTCCGCATCCCTGCCCGATATCTTCGTATACACGGCAATAAAAACCATGGCGGCCAGGGAGGTGGCCAGAATAGTTATCAGGATTGTTGCGGTATTTAAAAGAAAAAATCGCCTGCCCAGATTCATTGCATCCACCTTTGCACATACCGGATTCTTTTCCGGGGTTTACAGCCCTTTTCTCAGAGGTCCCTTTTGTCAAACAGGTAGTAGCCGGCTGTAAAGAACATTATACTACAACCCGCCATGATTAGAAATTGCCTCAGAATCTTAAAAACACCGGGAGAATCCGAAATCCACAGGTTATACCAGTCAAGCATGGAGGTGATGAAAAAACTGGAATAGGTCGAGAACAGGATGCCCAGTACATTAAACCCTAAAAATACGATGACGGACAAAAAGAATACCGAAAGCCCATTTCTGAATATATTCGAAAGCAGCACAATCAAAAGAGCCAGGGTAAATATGGGTACAAAGGTGGAAATATAGGACATGGACACCCTGGCAAAGTTCGACAGGCTTGAGGAAGAGGGGTTGAACAATATTCCCGCCAGGGTGGACAGCAGCATTACAAAAAGTAAATTGGCAAGGATGAACAGGGCAATGGTCAGCACCTTGGCCGTGAAAACCCCGAACCTGGATACAGGCCTGGACAGAGTGATTTTCATGGTATTGGAAGTAAACTCTCCGCAAAACATGTCAATGGCCACAAAGGCGGTAAACAGAGGCAAAACCGTATAGGAAAATACAGAAAGCACAATGATGGGAAATTCCAGGCTTCCTACTACCCGGAGGCCGAAGCCGTTTTTTATCAGGGTGACAGCAATTTGACCTATAATTACGCATAGGGTGGCAACCAGTACCGCCGCAAATATTTTTTTCTTTTTCACCAGCTTATCCAGCTCATTTAAAAAAGCCACTTTAACCCCTGCCATTTCTGTCCACCTCACTAACAAAATAATTCTCAAGGGAAGAATAACTGGATAATATATTGCGTGTATAATCCACGTTAATGAGTTTTCCCCCGTAGATGACCCCGATCCTGGTGCAGGTGAGCTCCACGTCGTGGATCAGGTGGCTGGAAATGAAAAAGGTGACTCCTTCCTCTTCACACAGCCCTTTAATCAATTTCCTCATGTCGATCATGCCTTCCACGTCCAGCCCGTTCAAAGGCTCGTCCAGTATAAGTACCCTGGGTCTGGAAAGGATTGCGGCGGCAATCCCCACCCGCTGCTTCATCCCCAGGGAAAATTTCTTTACCTTTTCCTTCTTGTACTTCAGCATGCCCGTTATTTTAAGGCATTCATCAATCCTTGCATCGTCCACATCCGCATAATACCTGGAAAACAATTTTAAGTTTTCATAGGCGGTCATATAGGGATAGGATTCGGCCGTTTCAATCAGGCAGCCCACATTTGCCATGGCCTTTACATAGTCCCCGGAAATACTGGCCCCAAAAATCTTTACATCTCCGCTGTCGGGCCTCATAAGCCCCGTCATAATCTTCATGGCCGTGGTCTTTCCCGCCCCATTGGGACCTAAAAAGCCAAAAATGTCTCCCCTGTCCACCTGGAGGTTCAGGTCCCATATTCCCCTCCCGTTCCTGTAAACCTTGGTAAGTCCCTCAATTGCTATTGCACTTTCCATCCTTTTGTCCTCCCGGTGTAAAAGTATTAAACCTCAGGCGGGGAAGCCTTGCGCAGGCTTCCCCGTCCATGGTGCTATTCATCGAATACCTTTGTGAATCGGTCATCGTAGAATTTCGACCTTATGCCCTCCGCTTTTACCCGGTAAGAATTTTTGTCGATGATTTCCAGGTTAAGGCTGAGGTAGAGCATCCCGCCTGATCCTGCAAAAAGCCGGCCCTTCTCTTCCACACCGGAAGGGTTTTTATAGCTGAAGAAAGAAGTTTCCTCATTGGGGTCAAACTCAAAGGTGAAGTTGTAAGGACTCGGATTATAAGACTCAAATCCAGGCTTGGCTGTTTCATAGTATTTTCCCTTCACCCTGTCCTTTTCGATGCCGAGGATCTCGATGGTCCTTTCACCGGCCTTTTCAAATTTTCCATCCTTTTCGATGATGATGTCATTCTTGAACTTACCCTCATACCTGCTGTCAAAGCCTGTAGCCGTACTGAACTCTACCTCTTTTCCCGCCAGATCGGGCTTTTGCACCACCGTCGTACCCACATCCTTCAGCTTTACGGCCACATTCAGCACCAGCTCATGCTGCGTCCCGCCTTTATCTTTTCCTACAAGGATTATTTCTCCCGTGAGATTTTCCAGCAGGCCCGATTTGTTTTCTACGGCACTGCCGGTGACTTTTTTAATGTACATGTCGCTTTCGATCTCCGGAAAATCCTTATACCTTTCGTCATATCCGTTTCCATTGATGTTCTTTTTAACTGCAAAAGAGGCTACGGCATTTACAAGGGCGGGAACCTGCACCTCTGAAAGACTTCCCGAGTATTCCCTGCCTCCGTCGGTTTTTTCCTCTACCTGTACGTTGTTTTTCAAGCTGCCGATGATTCCGTCAAAGATCTTCTCTATTTCACTGGCCCCTTTTTCCTTGAAGGGGTCGTCAAACCGCTTCCAGCGGGTATCCGTCTGTTTGTTCTTATACTCTGTTATGTAGTACTTTCCGTCCTTGGAGTTCCTCCAGATGCTTTGCTCACTGTCGGCATAGCCGCTGCGGGTTTCGGTCTCTCCACTGGAATACCTGCTTGTCTCAAGCTCTTCAAAGGCTTTTTTCCCGTTATCCACTTTAACGAGGGAAGATTGCTGCACCAGCGCCTTCCCATTGTCACTAAACGTGAGCATACTTTCAAAGGTGAATTTCTCCATCCCCGTGTCCATCTGCTGTGTGGTATGCTTAATGGCGCCTTTGAGTCTGTCGTAGCCCGAGCCGATGGCTACATCGGCAAAGGCGGTGGTGACGAAAACGACGGCGCCAAGCCCGAAGGCCAGCACGGTGGCCGCTTTTTTGTTTATCTTCATTGCGTAATATCTCCTTTATTTTATTAGGAACCGTTCCCTTTAAATTCATTATAAAACAGGGGTATTGAATTCCTCTAAATAAAATATTAACAAAGTATAAACAATCCCGGCGGAGGGCAGGCAAAATTAACCTGCCCCCGGTTCTATTGACAAAAACGATCCTCCGTGAGATAATCAACGCAATTGGATGGATTGTTTTCTAGGGTTCCGCGGCTTTGTAAAGCCGGCCTGGTCCAAGAGAAAACCCACGGCGTATCGCCGTGTTCACGGAGGGACAAAAGCCCGGGAGAATATCTTACAGATATTTTTCCGGGCTTTCATTTTTTGTTAAGGAGGAATTTTTTATGGCATGGGTGTATTTGATCATTGCAGGAATTTTTGAAGTGGTTTGGGCGACGGGCTTGAAATTCACCAATGGTTTTTCACGGCTCTATCCCTCTATAATAACGATTGCGGGCATGCTCATCAGCTTTTACCTGCTTGCCCTGGCAACAAAAACCCTGCCCATCGGCACGGGTTATGCCATCTGGACAGGGATTGGCGCAGCGGGAGCAGTCATTGCGGGCATCCTGTTTTTCAATGAATCCGTCAGTCCTGCACGCGTTTTTTTCCTGCTGCTGGTTTTAACGGGTATTGTCGGTTTAAAGCTCACATCAGGAAAATAGCCGCAATTGTGGTGACGGCAAGGCCTATGACCACCGGCTTCAGGTTGCGCCGCGTAAGCTCGAAGGGATCGACTCCGCAGATGGCAGCCGCAGGAATAACGGCCCAGGGAATGAGGGTCCCTCCTCCCACCCAGATGGCCGCTACCTGCCCAAGGGCGGTCAGGGTTGTAATGCCTGTGCCGATGGCTGTAGCAAAAAGCTTGGCAATGGAACCCACAAGGGAGATTCCTGAAAAGCCTGAACCATCCAGCCCGGTAATTGCTCCCACCACCGTTGCCGTTACCGCACCCGCCGCATGGTTCAAGGGCACGGTGTGGGCCAGCGCCACCCCCAGGTCGTTCACCAGACCGGACGACATTTTGGGGAGCAAGTCTCCGAAGATGCTTTTAAAGCCCGCGTCTCCCAGATAAAAAAAGGCTGCGATGGGAATGACAGGGCCGAATATTTTGAATCCGAACTGCAGTCCTTCGATAAACCTAGAGGTTATCTTCTCCAGGCTGTTTTTCCCGTATGTAAAGAAGGACAGTAGTACCAGTATGAACAGGGAGGTTCCTCCGATAAGGGCTGTGGCATCTCCTCCCTGGAGCTTTGCAAGGAACATGGCGATGATATCCAGGAGATAAAGCGCCGGTACCAGAACGGCAAAAAACAGTTTAAGTCCCGGCGCAAGCTGCTGCGCTTTTTCCTTCTCTACGGGCTCTTTGCCTGCTTCCTCTGCCGGCTCCCGGACTTCCTCCGCCGTCAGCAGCCCTTTTTTCATATCCCGGTACAACAGCCAGAAGGCTGTGCCTGTCGTTACGATACCCATGATGATCACCAGGGGGATACTGGCCGTTATAACGTCTCCCACGGGAATTCCCGCTCCATCGGCAGTCAGCTTGGGGGCTCCCTGGATGATAAAATCTCCCGACAATGCGATGCCATGTCCGAACAGGTTCATTGCCACCGCCACTCCCATGGCGGGAAGCTTCACTTTCAATGCAACGGGCAAAAGCACGGCCCCCAGCAAAGCCACGGCGGGCGACGGCCAGAAAAACCAGGAGATGAGCATCATGGCAAGGCCGATAACCCAGTAGGCAAGAGCCGGCCCCCTTATAAGCTTTGTAAAGGGATGGACCATCGTCTCGTTGATTCCCGAGCTTAAAAGCTCTTTGCTCATTGCGGTTACGACGGATATGATGAATATGGTCCCCATCAGCTCTTTCACGGCATAAATAAGGCTGTTGAAAATTCCCATGACGGACTGGTAAAGGGACGCGGTTGCTGCAAACCCTATGCAGAATATTCCTACCAAGCAGATCAGGCTGGTGTCCCTGCGCATCACCATGACAACGATGATGGCAACAATGAACAGCAGATAGACCCAGTGAAGTAAATTTAGTTCGACTCCCACGGTAAACACTCCTTCAGAATTTATTGTGCTTGATACAGGATATTCCCCGTTTTGGGCAAAGGTTCAAAAAGATTGGGTGTGTCAGGGGACGGTTCTTGTGTCACACTTAAGTGTGACACAAGAACCGTCCCCTGACACATCGACGCACTCTATTTTGTGCTGGACAACGGGATAGATTTATTTTAGAATGTAATGATATCTGTTTTTTCATTTATATGGGAGGTTATTCCGGATCAAATGAACATCACAATAGATAAAGAATTTTATAAGACCCTGGTCAAACTGGCGGTGCCTATTGCGCTGCAGAATTTCATCTCTTCTTCCCTCAACATGGTGGACGCCATCATGGTGGGCCAGCTGGGTGAGACCGCCATTGCGGGAGTGGGGATTGCAAACCAGATATTTTTTCTCATGAACCTTGTACAATTCGGGACCTACAGCGGGGCCTGTATTTTTGCCGCCCAGTACTGGGGAAAAGGCGACGTGCACGGTGTCCGGACAGTCCTGGGACAGAGTCTGAAAATCGGCTGTTCCATTTCGCTGGTGTTCACTCTGGTCTCCGTCCTGTTTCCCCGCCAGGTTCTTGGACTTTTCAGCGAGGATCCGGCGGTAATTGAATTGGGAGCCCAGTTTCTCGTGCTCAACGCCTTGAGTTTTGTAATATTCGCCATCACCTTCGGCTATACGCTGCTGTGCAGAAGCACCGGCCATGTGAGGCTGCCTCTGGTTACCAGCGTCATCGCCCTGTCGGTGAATACCCTGTTGAACTATCTTCTCATCAACGGCAACCTTGGCTTTCCGGCCATGGGTGTCCGCGGAGCCGGGGTTGCAACTTTGATCTCAAGAGTGCTGGAAGCCGCCTTCATCCTCATTGCGGTATATGCGGGAAAATACCCTGTGGCCGCCGGCTTGAAGGAGCTCTTCAGCTTCAGTGGGGCTTTCCTGAAAAGGTTTCTCAAAACGACGGCTCCCGTCATCCTCCATGAGGGCCTGTGGTCCCTGGGCATGACCATGTACACCGTTATTTACGCCCATATGGGCACCGGTATCATCGCCGCCATGAATATCGCTTCCACTATAGAGAAGCTCTCCCTGGTGCTGTTTTTCGGAATAGGAAATGCCTGCGCCATCATGGTGGGCCATAAGATCGGTGAAAATAAAGCCCTGGAAGCCCAGAGGGATGCAGGAAAACTGCTGGTACTGGGTCCGGCCATCGGCGTGGTCGCCGGACTTGTCCTGGTTCTCACCTATGGGGTTTTTCTCTCCCTGTTTCACGTTTCCGGCGATGTCAAGCACTCCGCCGGCCAGATTCTCATCGTCATGGCGCTGCTGATGCCCATCCGGATCTTCAACCTCATTATGATCGTGGGCATTACCAGGGCAGGAGGAGATACCCGGTTCAGCCTGCTGATGGAAATCACCCCGCTCTGGCTGATAGCAATTCCCCTCGCCGCTGTGGGAGG